>CAYLJH010000092.1:0-7410 GCA_964383685.1 uncultured Candidatus Bathyarchaeia archaeon
GCTGTGTCGAGTAATCAACTAACGGGCACCTGCCAGGATTTTTTTAGGCTAGAATAAAATTGTTTATATACGATTATCTCTGTAAACCCCTATAAGTTTAGGCAAGCCTAAAATTAGGTGAGTAAAATGTATGAAACAGTTTTTCCAAGCTTCCTGATAACATTCAGGGAAGCACTTGAAGCGGCGTTAATCGTCACAATCATGATCACCTACCTGAGAAAAATCGGCAAGGAGGACCTCAACAAGTACACCTACCTGGGCACGGGTGCGGCACTGGTCATGAGCCTGGTCGCCGGGGTTGTCCTGCAGGTCTTCTACGGCGGACTCGGCAAGGTGGCCAGCGAGCTGTTTGAGGGGGTCGCGTCCCTCTCTGCAGTGGTCGTATTGACAAGCATGATCTTCTGGATGACAAAGCACAGCAAGGAGATCAAGGGCGAGATGGAGACGAAGATCAACCAGGCCGTGACCAAGAACGAGCTCTACGGCATCACTGCCCTGGCGTTCGTCGCGGTTGCACGGGAGGGACTTGAGACAGTCCTGTTCCTATCCTCGGCATTCGTCCAGGACTCGGTTGGCACCCTGGTGGGGGCAGCCTTGGGAATAGCAGTTGTCCTGGGCCTATCATTCGCGCTGATGAAGGGCACCGTTGACCTGGAGATTGGAAAGTTCTTCAAGGTCACCAGCATCATGCTGCTGATCTTCGGGGCAGGTCTCGCGGGATACGGCGTCCACGAGCTGATAGAGGCAGGCGAGCACTCAGGGATGGACTTTGGGTTCTTCGGAGACAAACCATTCGACATCAACCCGGCGGTAAACGCGGATGGCACCTACCCCGCGCTACACGAGAAGGGGATCGTGGGATCCATCTTCAAAGCACTGGTCGGCTACGACGGCAACCCCGAGTGGCTGAGGATCATAGTGTACCTGGGCTATTGGCTGGTAATCGGGACCTACGTGTACAAGCAGTATCAGTCAGTGGACTGACTACCCTATTTCTTTCGCCAATTTCTTGAGACTTTTTCTATTTATATTACCGCCCATTCTTGTTGATGGCAAGGATTGGCAGGATCGTTGGCGTTCTATCAACATATTCCCGATTTTTATGGAATGTATGCTCTTTAACAGAGCCCATTCGTAACCCAACTTCCTATATATATCAACATAAAATATATTTATATTCGACGTATTGGGTAAAGAAATACTTGCCCCCGGTTTCAAACAAGGTGAATGAATAAATTGAACACAAATACCGATGATTCTATAGCCAAAGGCCCACTCAACCCGAAAGTACCATCTGCACACGCCAGCAGCTTTCTTAACACATCACCAACGGAGGAAACTCAGGTAAAGCGTACCAGAAGTGATAAAACACGTTTTATCATCAATTCACTGCTTGGAAGCGCAGCCCTGCTTACACTCTACATGACCATACTGGTCATCGGGAACTCCTGGGAGCACGCGGTCCAACAGGTCGTGGACTGGTGGCCCAGGGTCCTGCTTCAGACAGTCGGGTTTGGCATCCAGGTAGGAATGTTCCTCCACATCAGGGAGATCAGCAAGGCCGGGAACTGGAGGGGACCCAGCTCGTCCCTGGCCGTGGGCGGAGGCATGTCAGCTGGCTCAATGGTGGCGTGTTGCCTGCACCACGTCACGGATGTGCTTCCCATCGTCGGGTTCTCGGCCGCGACCATCTTCCTGACCCAGTACCAGTCAGTCTTCATGACCCTGGGCGTGCTATCCAACATCGTGGGTCTGCTGTTCATGACCGAGATGCTGTACACCTATTCGGACTTCAAGCTGTTCGGCGCGAGGATCGGCAATATAGTGACCACGTATGATTTCAGGCGCATCAGAAACATCTCGGCCTACGCATCGGCCCTGATATTCATACTGCTTATGTCTTCGGCGCTGTGGCCCGGATCTGCACCCCAGGCCGGCGCGGTGACCGAAGAGCTCGTCAACGACCTGAACGGGATAAAGTTCACGATAAAGCCCACGGATTACGAGGGGGAAGGTATCGCGTTCTCAACGAAAATTGATACACACACAGGAGCCCTTGACTTCGACATGACGCAGATATCCCGGTTGGTTGTAGCCGGTACAACCTATGAGCCCATCCTGTGGGACGGCGCACCCCCCGGTGGCCACCACAGATCAGGGTTGCTGGTATTCCCAAACCCGACAGGGGGCAGCGGCGAGATGAGCCTTACAATCGTAGGCGTAGGGGACATCCCAGAGAGGGTATTCCAGTGGGGAGGCACCGTCACAGCCTCTTCAGCGAGCCTCGTCACACAGGCAGGTATCTCGGCGATAGTCATCTCAGTGGTGGCACTCTCGTTGAGGTCCAAGAGGGAGCTTAGCGGGTCATACGACTCCCTGTTTGAGTCCGAGTACCAAAAGTTCAAAGGCACCATGGGATGACGTATCTCATCAACATTGGGTGAGAGAGATGAAGGGAAAATACGTCATCGTGGCCAGCGTGGTCCTGCTTGTATCGCTCCTGACATGGACTAGCCTCAGCTCGGATCAGGGCTCTGCGTTCCCGGAGTCCCTGGGGGGGTTGAAGATGACCAGCCAGACGGTCGGTGCCGAGGCCATTGAGTCCACCAGGCAGCTGCACGGCGGTAGCTCCAAGGTACAGATGACGGACGCCGCAATCCTCGTGTACAGGCGCGGCGTCGCCGAGTCAACCATCTGGGTGTCAAGGACGGAGAACGGCGAGGACGCCCAGGGATTGATGGACGCCATGAACGATGCCATCGACCCTGGGGACGGCTTCTCTGACCCTGTAGTCGTTAACATCAAGGGAGCTGAGTCGGTGGTGGTCTATTACACCCACGGGTACGGTTCAGACCATTACTACTACCTCTTGGGGGACAGCGTTTACTGGGTCGCGGTCAGCGGCCTACCGGACGAGGCACAGCACGATTTTGTCTCAGACGCCATCAATACAATAGATTAAACAGTTTTATCCCCGGGTTCTCCGGGATTTCTTTCCTAGTGGCAGCTTGCTTTGCCTTTCTTCTTTTTCCGATTTGTTTGTTTAGGAACCTGGGCTCTAATATTTTTCTTGAACTGTGCCTTGCACCTGGCTGAACAGAAGTAGAAGGTCTCCCCTTTGTAATCAGTCTTGAATTTGATGTTGTTCTCGTCAATTGTCATGCCACATATGGGATCAATCAGCGTCTGTTTCTTTGGTTTTTTAAATCTTGAAAACAATATCATATCTCCTCGCCATTATGACTTCTTTGGTGAAACTCAGGACTCGTATTTGGCAAAGAGGCTTCATCAGGCTATTACCACAGGCAGACATATATCATACTATGATATAACATATTCTGCACTTGAGGTTATTGGAATGATCTGTTGTATAGGACTTTATGCAGGCATGTTTATTGGATCGATACTAGGGGGGCCTTGGAGCATCATCGCTCCAGCCATTGGGTTTGGGGTGGGCCTCTACGCGGATACGGCCATGATGAAGCGGAATAAGCACAGGATGAATGATTCCGAGAAGGATCAGATGGAAAAAGAAGAGATCCAAGCAGCGTGCCATTGATAACGCCAAGAATTTTCCTTTGAATAAATGGAATACAATAAAATATCATTTTATTTTAGATAACTTTAGCACATTTATGGGCGGTATAAATTTATTATCATTTGACTATCGTGAAGCCTTGAAAACGTGATTTCAAGAAAATAGGGATTGGAGAATTATTTATTTTTTTTTAATGAATACAAGATAGATTATTGCAAAACTAAGGCCGGCCATCGCTGAACCCCCTATCAAAAGCGTAGTATTTTTATTGTCCATACCGGGGCGTGATTTGTCGTCCCCAGGATGCTTTCCCGCATCCAGTTCTTCGCCGTTGGTGAACCCGTCTGAGTCGGAGTCCAGCTCCATCAACAGGTCGAACTCGTACCTCATAAAATCATCCCCGAACGAGTTTAGCGGTCCTCCAGAGTTTCTCACGTGGCACACGTTACAGAAATTCTTCAGGTCAGTGGGCAGCACGCTCGTGTACTCCGGTATGGCGTTCACGGGATTGTTTGACCTCGCAGAGATGACAAGAATCGATATGAATAGTAGCTGGAGCACGACGTAAACCGGTTTTCCGTTGTTCTTCATTTTCTATATCTCCCTGAACCTTAACGCCCTCTCGTCACACGCGCCGATGCACTGGGGCCTACCCCAGCACGCCTCAGGTGGGGTGCACTCGATCTCGCTTGGGCCATCCTGGGGCTTTATCTCCTTTATCACGGAGACATCTGGATCAAAGTCGCCAGTAACCGCGATGGAGCATTTTACCTCGCAGTACCTGCACAGGACACACCTTCCCTTGTCTATGGTAATCCGGTAAGTCTTGCTCATGTGCATAACCCCTACGATTTCCGCTTCTCCTTGAACTTGCGGTACTCATCATCGAAGAGGTCATCGTATTTGGTCTCAGGTCCCTCGCTTTCAACGACAACGGGTTCCCTTGTGGCGACGTCCCTTATGGGGAAAGTTACCAGCCTGTCAGGGATAGGGGCCTTGTTCTTTGCGTACCTGTAGATGACCACGGTCCCCAGGACTGCGATGACCACCGGCGTGAGCCATAGCACCAGCTCAAGGCCGCTCTTGTTTGGGGTTGCCAGGATCGTGTCCCCGTACTTGTCATGGAATCGGTCCAGGATCTCCTTCTTTGTCAAGCCCTCCTCCACCATCTCGTCCACCTGGGCCCGCAGGTCCTTGGCCGTGTCACATAGGCAGTCGTAGACTATCTTCCCGCAACCACATGTGCACATCAGCTCCTTCGAGACCTCGGCCCCCAGGTCCAACGCCATGACCAGCGGGAGGGAGGAAAGCACCAGGACGGACGCGATGAAGAACATTGATACTAGTTTCTTGTCTTTCATCGCCTCAGCCCCCTAGGAGTCCAGCTCTCAGGCCACCCAGCCAGGGTCGCCCCGACCATGCTCAAACCGATCCCAATCCACAGGAATATGATGTACGGGACGATCTTGAACGTGAAGGTGGCCCTCCCCTGCTCCGAGTACTCGTAGATGATGTAAAGATCGGTCATCTGGTATGTGTGGATGTAGGGACGTCGCACGTTCTGCTCCTTGGCGATATGGTAATCAATTGTTGGTGAGGCGCTGTGGGCAAGCTCTCCATCAACGTATACGTCGACGTCCACCCAGTAGATGTGCATCCCATCGGCAGGTCTTGATGAGATGTCACGAAGCACGAACTTGAACTCCCCCATCTCGAAGCCCTCGTCAATGCCTAGGGTGATCATGGTGGACTCTTCATCTATGGCTGAGCCAGCCACTCCGATGAGCATGACGACCATGGAGAAGTGGATCAGGTAGCCCCCGTACCTCCTCTGGTTATTCATCACTGTGGAGCCGAACAGCCTCAGCCTATCGCCCCATGGCTCCCCTGAGCCCGGGTCGGATGCCCTGTAGAACTCCTGGAGTAATGAGCCCAGGTTGAAGACCACGGCAAATATCACTATGAACGCCCTGAACTTGGTGACGCCGAGCGCAGCCCCGGCCACAATCCCCAATACGGATAAAGCAACTGGAACGGTCAGGTTCCTCTTCAGGCTCTCGAACGACGCCTTCCTCCATGCAATCAATGGGCAAAGGCCCATGAGCATAATGAGAATCCATGCAAGGGGGGAGAACGTCTCGTTAAAGTATCCGGGCCCTACCCTGACCTGGTACCCCCTGAGCGCCTCCGATAGAAGCGGGAAGGTGGTTCCCATCAGGATCAGGAACGTGAGTATGGTGAAGATCAGGTTGTTGAAGAGGAAAGTGGTCTCCTTTGAGATATAGTCCTCGAATATGTTTCTGCTCTTCAGGAAGTCGTACCTCTTGATGATCAGCCCCAGCGATGCGGCTCCGGACAACGCTATAAAGCTCAGGAAGTAGACCCCGATAGCTGACTCGCCAAAAGTGTGGATGGACTGGATTATACCGCTCCTTGTCAGGAACGTCGCGTAGATCACCAGCAGGAACGAGAAGGTGGGAAGCAGCACGTTCCAGACCTTCATGCCCCTCTTGCCCTCCTGTATCATGACTGAGTGCAGGAATGCCGTCAGTATCAGCCACGGCATCAGGCTGGAGTTCTCGATGGGGTCCCAGGCCCAGAAGCCACCCCATCCCAGCATGTGGTAGGACCACCAGCCGCCCAGGGCGATACCCAGAGTGAGTTGGAGCCATGAGAAAAGGTTCCAGCCCCTGACCTTATGGACCCAGTCATCGTCCTTGATGTAGAGCCCGGCCATCGCGTAAGCGAATGGCACCATAAGCGCGGTGTACCCGAGGAATAGGGTTGGGGGATGTATGACCATGCCAAAGTCCTGTAGAAGGGGGTTGAGACCGAAACCGTCCGCTGGTACGAAATCGTATCTGGCGAACGGGTTCGACGCGAAGATGAGGACGGCCTGGAAAAACATCTGGATGAGGACCATGATAAATGAGACGTACGGCTGGAACTTGTCATCCTTTGTGCCCCGGAGCACCAGGAAGGCGTTTGCGCCTGATATGAGCCACGCCCAGAACAGCAGGGAGCCCTCCTGACCTGCCCAGACACCCGTTAGAAGGAATATCTTTGGTAGGTCACGGCTCGTGTTCCCTGACACATAGATATTCTGGAAATCGTGTTGCAGCAACTGGACAAGCAAAAGGGCCGTGAGCAGCGTCATCACGGCAAAGATAGCCACGACGACGGTCTCCGCGCCATCAATCTGCCTCTCGTCCTTGTTCTTAATCCCCAAAAAGTAGAGAAGTGCCGAGATCTCCGTGGCTACCGCTGCCACGATCAAGCCTATGAAGCCGAACATCCTTACTCATCGGCTCCTTTCTCGATATCGAGTTCAACTGAATCCCTGATCTTCCCGATCAGCTGGTCCCGCTTCTCCTCGTATTTCGAGATGATGGCCTGGTAGGACTCCTCGGAGAGGTCCCCGGACTCGTAGTCTTTCTTGATGGACTTGATGACGGACTCGACTGCTTTCAAGTCTGAGAGACCGTCCGATGGCTCCTCCTTGTGAGCCACGGTCTGCTTCTGCGGCTTTTTTGGCTTGTTGATCTTTTTTAGGACCTGGATTGATTTACGCTTGTATCGCGCCCTCAGTTTTTCGAACTCTTTCTTCGTTATCCTGTGCGCCTTGTAGTCCCTCTCTGCCTGTGCGAGGCTCTCGAATATCTCCTGTTGCTCGTCCTCTAGCCCGCTAGGAGTGGGGGCCTTCCTCTTGCTCATGTAGAGATAGATGAGACCCAGTGGGACGACAAGTACGATGGGTCCCCATATCAACGAGTTTCCGGCGATAATGTCCAGGATCGTGACATCGGTCTTCATCTCTAGCTTTATTATATCACCCGCGGTGAGGTTCGTTCGATCGAACGCCAGGTATCTTG
>CAYLJH010000093.1:0-7343 GCA_964383685.1 uncultured Candidatus Bathyarchaeia archaeon
GCAGCAAGAAATACAAGGTGCACCTGGATGGCTACAACTTGCTGCCGTCGCTCACGTATGAGTAAGCCAGTCCCTCAAGCCAGACCCAGATGCTCATCAATACATCCCGCCTCAGAGAAATGACAAAGGGGATGTAAAAATATTTTGAAGAGGTACAAGGAGGATCAACGACCGATAAATCAACAGCTTGTTATCGATCAAACAAGATTACGATCACTTACCAGCTTGGGAGTAGAGTTGGAAATCAGAGCCCTTTCTGTGTGCTCATGACACTGCAGATAATATCGCAGGGTATTAACCAATTATTAATGAGTTGATCCCTTTCCTTGGAGTTATCCAGTAAAATCAGTTTGTTGAGTTATTAATTAAAAACGGTATGGCAATTTATTAATCCCGACATCAACTTTACAGATTCATCATTTTTCTTGAGAGAATGTGGTTTGGATGTTGATCAATCTATGAAGAATATTTTGATCCTTCACGTGTTCTACTTTCTAGGACATGTGTTCTAAAACGTCGGATAATATACCCATTATGTTTACATTCATTTAACGGAAGTGAAGGGAAACTGATACGAAATTTGACAGATAAAAGACCCGGTAAACGGGCGATAATCACCGTGGCACTGGTGCTTGTTTTATCTTACTCGGCGTTGATGGTGGGCAACTCATTGAATGGGATTCAGGACATGGGACCAAAAGGAGACATCGTCACAATCACAGGACGAGGATTCAGCGGCGCAGCTGATGCGGTCCAAGCCGTCTCGGCGACTGCATACTCTGCATCTGAGGCGGCTGTGGCGGCAGCGGATGCCTCAAAATCTGCTGCGTCTGGTAACCTCGTTACTGCTTATTGGGATATTGTCGCTGTGGCTGATTTGGCTGGCGAGGGTGTCGATGTCAGTGACTTGTTCGCGGAGAGGATGGTTGTTTACACCGCTAGGCTTGGCCTGAAGGTTGATGATGTGGATGCCTCCCTTGAGGAGGTAAATCTCATCATGGTCATCCACGGCGGCTTCATATCATCAGTGAACACGCGCGACGACAGGGGCTCGGTGGCTATCCGGGTGCCACAGAGCAGGTTCCATGAAGCAATAGCTGACCTGGAGGAGTTAGGAGAGGTGACGACCAGGGATCTCCAGGGAGAGGATGTGTCTGAGGAATATGTAGACCTCGGGGCGCAGCTCACTACGCTGCAGCACCAGGAAAACAGGCTCTACGAGATCATGGAGATGGGCGTGAACGTGGAGGAGGTGCTCAAGGTCGAGCGTGAACTTGAGCGCGTCCGCGGAAAGATCGAGAGCATCCAGGGCAGGATGAACTATCTGGACAGCCGAGTTGAGCTCTCGACCATCACCGTGAGCTTATTCGAGGAAGACGAGGAGATTGAAGAGGTAATCCAGGCGTGGTTCCCTCAGGTGGATTGGAGCGTCCCAGTACGCACCGGACTATCTGCACTGTTCACAGTCGCACAGGGCATGATAACAATGGCCATAGTGATCGGCCCATTCATCGTGATGGGTTACGGCGGTATCCGCCTGTTCCGGTGGTACATAGCGGGTAAGGTCGTTGAGGTCAGCGAGGAGCTAGCGGCTCCCCTTTAATCTTATTTTTATGCGTTATAAAAGATCAAGGAGCTCGGAAAGCTCACTTATTGTGTAATCAGGTACTGTCTCGTCCCTCACTTCATCGGTCCTCTTCACCCAGGCTGTTCTCCAGCCTGCGTCCTTTGCCCCCTGGATGTCCTTCCTGTAGTCGTTTCCGATGTAGATGATCTCAGCGGGAGTGACTCCCATCATCTCGGTCATCTCATTGAATATCTTCGGGCTCGGTTTGTGGTGCCCAAGCTCCCCCGAGACGATGATTTCCTCGAAGTAGTTCCCGATGTCTAGTTTCTCGATCTTTTCTCTCTGCCAGGCTGAGGCACCGTTGGTTATCATTGCGAGCTTGTATTTTTCTCCCAGTGCATCCATGACGCCTCTCGCGTCTGGGAAGATGTGAATACCACCCATTGTCTCAGTACAGTAGACCTGCGCGTATTCCAAGGGATTTGATTCCAAATCGACTAGTTCTAGAACCGAGATCATGTGTTTTTCCCTGATATCAATGTCATCAAGGCCGTCTTTCACGAGACTCATGTAGTCCTTTTTGATCTTGGCCCACTCGATGTCATAGACCCTGGCTATCTCATCTCGTGAAACCCCGCTCGCATGTAAGAGCTTATCAATGAGGATGAGTCTCGCCCTGTACTCCCCATCCCTCAGCGAACAAATGGTGTCGTCCAAATCAAAGCATATTACCTTCAATGAGTTCATAGGTTCTCCGCGCCGCCCTTATTTTACGTTATCCAAAGGCGCGCTCTGGAAAGTCTTAGAAATTCAAGGCATCCCTTTGATGTGAAACTATATCGATGGATTTCATGTCACAGGAGCGATTGTTAGCGAGCGAGATTAAGCAGAGGAGGGAGGAAGGATGCGATGTCACCTCAATCGAGAGGAGGCTCGCCTCGATACTTGAAGACAGGGAGGACAACTGGGACGAGACCATTTCATCGCTGTGGGTGGAATTAGAACAATTAACCCCTGAGCCTGGCTTCAAGTACTATGAACCATCAGACCTCGAATCCATCAGGGTGTCAAAACCCAAGGGATTGAGGAAACTAGATCACTCTCTCACGGATGACGAATATTTCGACAAGGTTTACGGTGCTTGGCTTGGCAGGTGCGTGGGCTGTGTTCTTGGGAAACCCGTGGAAGGTTGGCCACGTGACAGGATAGAGGGATACCTGCGGCTGAGCGGCTCGTTCCCGCTGGACGATTACATCCCAGAGGTTGTCCCTACTCCTGAAGGATACGTGCTTCACCCAAGCTACCTAGGGTCCTTGCGAAGAACCATCAACGGTATGCCCCGTGACGATGACCTGGATTACACGATACTCGGACTTCACATCCTTGAGGAGCACGGTTTTGGGTTCACAGCGGCTGATGTGGCATCTGAGTGGTTGACTCACCTACCTTACAACCTAGTTTACACTGCGGAGAGAGTGGCATACAAGAACCTCATCAATGGTATCGAGCCGACGGAGATCGCCACATATCAAAATCCGTACAGGGAGTGGATCGGTGCTCAGATCAGGGCCGATATATTCGGTTATGTGGCGTCGGGGCTTCCCGAGGATGCGGCGGAACTCGCATTCAGGGACGCGTCCCTATCTCACGTCAAGAACGGGATATACGGGGAGATGATAGTTGCCGCCATGATCTCGACTGCCTTCGTGCACGATGATATTGAGGAAATAATCAATGTGGGCCTCGGCGAGATACCAGAAAACTCCCGGTTAGCTGAAGCGGTCAAGAACCTCGTGCAGTGGAGCAAGGAGTACCCAGACTGGGGCTCGTGCTGGGACCGGGTTATGGAGGATTATGGCGATCTCTCGTGGGTTCACACCATAAACAACACCCTGTTTATTCTGTTGGGACTCCTCTACGGCGAGGGAGATCTGGGCAAGACTGTGGCCATGACACAGATTGCACAGGAGCATTCGCAGGTTCCATAATCGGAGCCATGCTGGGGGCAAAAACCCTAGAGGCAAGGTGGGTTGACCCCCTTCAGGACAGGGTCCAGAGCATACTTGCAGGGTTCTCGGAATCAAAGATATCTGAGCTGGCAAGGAAAACCGTAGTTCTCAGGGAAGTTTTCAAGTCCATGCATTCCTAGATTGAATCCTGTATCTCTTTTTTCACTCCTCGGGCGAGGAGAATTCCATCCCTATCTTCTGGAATGTGTTAAGAATGAGTTACACCTAAAAACTCAAGTGATTGACGTATGAAGATCACAAAAGTTGAGATCATTCCCGTGGATATTCCGAGAACAAAGGTGCTGACCCTGGCTAGGTACGGAAACTTGGGTAAGGGAGGAAAGTTTGAGTTCGTACTCACGAGAATTCACACCGATGAAGGCATTACGGGTGTTGGTGAGGTGCCCCCGCTACCACCACTATCCCCAGAGTCGCAGCCCGTGATAGTCGATGTGCAGAAAAAGTGGCTGGCACCAGGTCTCCTGGGCATGGACCCATTCGAGACTGAGGCTATCTGGGAGATGATGGACTATATTGCGCCAACGTACAGCATGGCTAAGGCGGCCATCGATATGGCGCTGTGGGATATCATGGGGAAATCCCTTGATATGCCCGTTCACAGGCTAATGGGGGGCTCAAAGCCTGAGAAGATACCAAACGTCGGACTAATTGGCATTGATGAGCCTGAAGTGGTGGCTGGGGTCGCCGAGGATTTCGTTAAGGGGGGATACGGTGGTATCCGGCTGAAGATTGCCCCTGGATACGATGTGGGCTGCGTCGCCTCAGTGAGGGACGCAATAGGTGGGGGCGTGGACCTGCGTGTTGACTGCAACCAGGGGTACAGGACCGCTGAGGCAATCAAGATGATCAGGAATATTGAGCCCTACGATATCGAGTTCGTGGAGCAGCCAACCATTTGGTGGGACTTCAACGGCCTTGCTGAGGTGGCGGCGGCGGTTGACACTCCTATCATGGCACACGAGTCCATGTACCTGCTGTCGGACGTGAAGAACCTCATCGATGTGGGCGCTGTCGGGGTCCTGGGTTTGAAGACATATCGGCCGTGGGGCGGCCTGACGGGGGCCAGGAGGCTCCTTGAGATGGCGCGCGTCATGAACATCCCATGTATGTTCCACGACGACCTGGAGCTGAGCGTAAGCCTCGCGGCTGCTACCCAGATAATAACCGCCTACAAGAACGTCATCACGCACAAGTGTGAGCTGTCAGGGTACCCAGAGTGGATGGGCTCCGACGTGACCACGGAGTCCGTGCGGTTCGAGAAAGGATATGTGTACGTACCTGAAGGGCCTGGCCTGGGGGTTGAACTGGACGAAGACAAGGTTCAGAAGCTCACCAAGGGTATCATAACCCTTGAGTGACCCCTTTTTTTATTGGGGAAGATATTTTCGGGGGAACTTTGCCACGACGGTGTAGTTTGGGTCCACCGTGTTGGCTATCGTGCACCTTCCTACCTGGCTCACCATTTGGAGTGCGTCCCATTTCGCGTACCCGTAATCCATGGTCAGCCATTTTACTAGCGCAACGTGTGCTATCTTGTACGCTTCCATGAGGGGCCTGCTACTGCCCAGTACCATTATCCAGTCATCGTTTATGACCCGGGGCCACTCGATCTGCTCCTTTCTCAGGCCTATCTTGAGGTGTAACTCCGCGCTTGTCTCAAGGGCGACTCCGCAGATCTCACCATCGCCCTGGGCGGCGTGGATGTCGCCGAATACAAGTAAGCCTCCTTTCACTGACACAGGCAAGTGTAGTGTGGATCCAATGCCTACTTCAGGCGAATCCATGTTACCTCCGTATTCACCGGGAGTAAGGCTCATCTCCACGCGGCCATAGCGAGGGGCGACCCCGATGCTACCGATGAATGGATGAAGTGGTATGACAGGGTTCTTGAACTTGCTCTCTGGCAGGTTGATTGTGGCCGTGTTATTCTCGCGATCCAGGACCCACTCGAAACGGGTCCTAGGTATGGGGTCGTTGTATAGAAGTCTCCTTCCAGGCGTTTCCTCGGTTAAGCCACCGAAATTTGATCCGTTGGCAGACCACGCTGTTGGCCGCGTCAATGTAATCCTCTGAATCTCCACCGTTAACGTGTCTCCTGGCTCTGCGCCCTCTACGTATATTGGGCCTGTCAGAGGGTTCGATAAGTTGTAAAGTGTGTCGGGGCTGCTCTGCCTCATCTCGTCGGTGATCATGTTTCCGTCCTGGTCGAGTCCACCGGCGTCAACGGTAGTTGCGATGACGATGTCCCCGGGCTTTACGTGTAGTGCCGGGAGGTTTGGGCCGTATGTGTGGTAATACTTCTTTGGCTGGAATCTATGAATCATGTACTATGGTTGGGGTTTAGTATCTTAACTGTTTTCAGCCCAGGGGGGTATGTCAAATAGTCCATTCTTTAGCATCCAACTCATTCACGAGGTCCACCAGAAGCTTGACTAGAGCGTCGTTCATGGCTGCTCCTTTCTCTGTGGTCGCCTTGGTCGGGTCGCCCGTGACCCCGTAAAGGGTAATCTCGTCGAAGGTCCACTTCCAGTCGACGTGCTTGGGCAAGTCTGGTAAGACCCCCCTCGCCTTCCCCATGTCGACCAGTGAAGGGTCGACACTGAGCATCATGGATGTCTCACCTTCCCCCGCGTGACCGAGTCCGCCCCAGACTTCGAAAGTGCCCTCGGGGACCAACTGTCCTGCGGTGACCCACCACGCAGAGAGGACCGCCATCTTGAACTCGGGGTGATCTGCCCTGTACTCGTTTGTGGCCGCCTCGATAGCAGGTATGTTGCCGTCGTGGCCGTTGACTATGATTAGCCTGTTGAGCCCGTGCTTCCGGAGTGAGTTGAAAACCTCCCTGAGGACGCGCATCAGGGTCTCAGTGCTCAGGGAGATGGCGATAGGGAAGTTTGAGTAGTGAGCGCTCATGCCGTAAGGAATGGGAGGCAGCATCAGCATGCCCTTTACCCTCTTGGCTACTTCCGTTGCGATGTGCTCGGAGACCAGGGTGTCCGTACCGTAGGGGAGGTGCTCCCCGTGATACTCGGTGGAGCCCACCGCTAGGACCGCCTTATTGTAACCCTCTTTGAACTCGTGGCCGGTCATCCGCATAAATGGTTTGAACCCAGAACCTGACATGGGTAAACAATGAGTTTTCGACCTAAATCTATTTTCAAAGGATATCCTGATTTTCTAATAGTGGTTTTATTCTAACCTTTTCACGAACTCCAGAACGTGACCCTCCGGGTCCTCCGCAAGGAACACCTTCGCATCAGTCATGAATGTCCTGACTCCCTCATCCAGCATTTTGACGCCCTTACCCTTGAGATAGTTAAAGAACTCCTCGATATCCTCGTCAGGCGCCAGATGGATCGCTGGCATCACCGGTTTGGTATCGGATGCGGGGAGATACCCGTGCCCGTCCTCGACGAGCCCGATCATGGAGTCCGGCGTGACCCAGTACTGCCAGACGTGGTCTGATTCCCTGTGCTCTTTGAGCCCGAGTATCTCCCTGTAAAAATGCTTGGCCCCTTCAAGGTCCCTGTAGTATAGGAAAACCTTGAACCTATCGAACTTTACCATGGTTAATCAGTCCGAAAAACTGTGATAAAACCTTGGTTCTGACCAAAAAATGAGGGGAATTCCCTAAAACTCAGTATTTAAAACATATAATGTAAATGAGTTGGTGATCGCGTTGTCGGGCAGGGTTAATAGATTACTACAGAGCCATCTGGGCCTAGAGCACACTGAATACAGGACAT
>CAYLJH010000094.1:0-7328 GCA_964383685.1 uncultured Candidatus Bathyarchaeia archaeon
ATGACCAAGCTCAACACCGATTGCTCGCCTGTAAAGGGCTCCGAGTTCAAGGTGGACTGTGACTTCATATGCATCGGTGTCGGCCTCAACCCGGCCTACGACCTTGTCCAGCTGTTCAACCCCAAGATGGTGAACAACAGGACCCTAGGAGGCGTAGTCCCAATCAGGGACAAGACTTTCCGCTTCACCGAGAACGCTTACATAGCGGGTGACTGCGGCAGCATCGAGGAGGCCACAACGGCCATGCTTGAGGGAGGACTTGCAGGGCTATACGTCGCTGAAGCCCTCGGGCTTGGAGATGCGGGCGTAGACGCGAAGATCGAGGAGTACACCGAGGCCCTAGAGGAGGACCGTGGATCTCCGTTCAGCGTGCGCCTCAAGGCGGCAATCGAGGAGATTACGGTCGAGAACATTGAAGAGGTGCTTAACTAATGGCGAATGATGAACTGAACGCCCTGCAGAGGGGCTACCACAAGCTGGAGGAGCTGAAAGAGTTCAGCGTAATCCCTCCAAAGGAGATCGTGGAGCAGAAAAGGGTCGCCCTCATCGAGTGCGTCGAGGAGATCCCGTGCAACCCGTGCGCATTAGTGTGCAGGATTGATGCGGTTTCAAAGGAAACCCTATGCACCCCACCAATTGTCGACTGGGATAAATGTTCAGGCTGTACACTTTGTGTCTCAGTCTGTCCGGGGCTCGCGATATACCTACAGGAAATCAAGGACGGAAAGGGTTACGTCACCCTGCCCTACGAGCTCCTACCCGCCCCGATGGTGGGGATGAGGGTCCAGCTACTGGACAGGTCTGGGACGGTCGTCGGCTTGGGTATCATAGTTACCCCGACTTACCAGGCCAAGGGAGACGCCTACCCGCGATGGGTAGTAACCGTCGAGATGGACGACCCCGCACTCAGCTATGAGGTCCGCGCCATCAGGATAACGGAGGAAATTTAGATGCCAAAATACGATGTCATAGTCGTGGGCGGAGGGGCCATGGGCCTCAGCGTCGCCTATAACCTCCTGAGAAAGGGCAAGAAAGTCCACGTGCTTGAGGGTAGCTACCTGAACGCCGGCTCGACTGGAAGAAACCTCGGCGTGCTCAAGGCGCGCAACCCATACGCCATAGGCAACGGGAACAAGGACTTAGTGAAGCTGGCCAAGATGGGCTTAAAACTCAACGCCGGGCTGTCAAGCGAGACGGGTATCAACACGTTCCACAAGACAAGCGGCTGCCTGATCCTTGCAAAAGACGAGGCTGACCTTAAACAGCTCAAGGAATACCACGCTCACTTCAAGAGTCTGGGCCTTGACGAGAGGGAGCTATCCCCGGCTGAGATTCACCGTAAATGGAATTACATCGACCCTGACAGCATCATCTCAGGTTTCTACTCGCCTAGCGAGGCCAACGCCCACCCATTCGGCGTTGTCTGGGCATACGTAGAGGCAATCCGCAAGAGGAAGGCCCAGGTGGAGAAGCAGAACAAGGTCAGCAAGATAGAGAAGACCTCTGGCGGCTTCAAGGTTACAGCCGAGAAGGGCGAGTACGAGGCAACTGAAGTCGTGGTGGCTTGCGCCGAGAGGTCATCAGAGCTCACGGAGCAGCTTGGACACAAGATCCCGTTAAAGCCCATGAGGAAGGAGGTGCTCATCTCCGAGCCCATCAGGCCGTTCCTGGGTCCTTCACTGGAGAGGCTGTCAACCCACTTCCAGGCGACCCAGACCATGAGGGGCGAGATAATGGGCACCATCGACTGGATGGATCCTGGTTACGATCTCGTACAGACAAGCTCCGAGTTCTTGGAGCATTTCGCTGACGAGATGGTTCCCGTCATTCCCGTGCTGCGTAACCTGAACATCATCAGGCAGTGGACGGGCATATGTGACCAGACGCCCGACGATAAACCGGCGGTGGGCAAGCTGGATGAGGGGCTCTACGTCACGTGCGGTTACAACGACTACGGTATCACGATGGCTCCCGCCGTTGGGAGGCTGCTTGCGAGCACCATAGTCAACGGCGAGACGGACCCTATGCTCAAGCCGTTTGACCCGCTGCGGTTCAAGTAGCCCATTTTTTTTCTAGTGGGTGAAAACCCTTTTCCACTCAATTAGGTATTTTCCTCTATGACTATTCTACCCGGCGACCCGCCGTTAAAGGGAATTCGTGTACTTGACCTGAGCCGCGTCCTCGCGGGGCCGTACTGCAGCATGACCCTCAGCGACCTGGGGGCCGAGATCATCAAGGTGGAGATACCTGGCAGGGGAGACGACACACGTGGCTTCCCCCCGTTCCTTGAGGGGGAGAGCAGCTACTACCTATCCCTCAACAGGGGCAAGAAGAGCCTCACCCTAAACCTGAAAGACGAGAAGGGGGTCGAAGTCCTCCACCGCCTCGTAGAGAAATGCGATATCGTCCTTGAGAACTTTCGACCAGGGGTCACAAAGAGGCTGGGCGTGGACTATGACACGTTGAAGGGGATCAAGGAGGACCTGATCTACTGCAGCATATCCAGCTACGGCCAGACTGGGCCATACGCGACATGGCCGGGCTACGACCTTATCATCCAGGGGATGAGCGGCCTCATGGGGATAACAGGTGAGAATGAAAGGCCCCCGGTAAGGGTCGGCGTAGCCGTCACCGACCTGAATGCCGGGATGTACGCCACGATGGCGATTCTGTCCGCGCTCAGGGTCAGGGACCAGCGTGGTATCGGCCAGTACCTGGATGTGTCAATGATGGATGCGGCGGTGTCCTGGTTGACCTACATGGCGGGCGGCTACTTCGCCAGCGGGAAGGTGCCGGAAAGGATGGGCGGGGCACACCCCAGTATCGTCCCCTACCAGACCTTTGAGGCAGGTGACGGGAAATTCCTCCTGATCGCAAGCGGCAACGACCGGCTGTTCAAGGTACTCTGCGAGGTAATGGAAATGCAGCACCTTGTAACAGACCCGATGTACAGCATCAACCCCGTCAGGGTCGAGAACAGGGAAATCCTTGTCCCCATCGTGCAGGAAAGGCTGCTAACAAAGACCAGGGATGAGTGGTTGACCAAGCTGAGGGAATCAGGGTTCCCATGCGCGCCGGTAAACGCAATGGACGAGGTGTTCAGCGACCCCCAGCTGCTCCACAGGGACATGCTGGTCACCATGGATCACCCGAAGATAGGCGAGATCAAGCAGATCGGTGCACCGTTAAAGTTCTCTGAGACGCCGTGCAGCCTTGAGCTTCCCCCTCCGATGCTGGGAGAGCACACTGACGAGGTTCTGATGCAGCTATGCGGGTACTCTGAGGACGAGGTCGCCGAGTTGAAGAAGAACGCTGTTGTCTAGACCTGCCCCATTCTATTCTTTTATATGTTCTATAGCGTCTAAGGCAGTAGATGCCGTTAACCCCCTACCATGTAGGGCCCGCGCTCCTGGTAGCCCTCCTACTGTACCCGTTGCTGGACATATCCGCCTTCCTAGTGGCTAGTCTGGCCCTTGATTTTGAACCATTGATGGGTTTGCTGGGCCTGCTGCCCTGGAGCATGCATGGGAGGTTCCACAGCCTAACTGTCAGCATCATTGTTGGGCTAGCGGTAGCCGGACTGTTCATCCTGCTCAGGAGATACGGTAAAAAGATCAGGCTACCCGCAGCGTTTGCTCAGGAACCCAGCGTTAAAATGACTGTCATATCTTCGGTGGCAGGCGTCTGGGGCCACGTCCTAATTGACGCCATCGTCCACAACGACATAAACCTGCTCTGGCCCGTTCAGTGGAACCCGCTGTTTCAGGCATTGGATTACTCTACAGTCATTATCTTCTGCATCATATCCTTCCCAATCTCGATTATACTCTATATGATCAGGTCAACGGTCCACGCCTGGCAGATCAGCAAGGGAGATGAGCCAGTCGAGGAAGTGGAAACCAGCGCCCCCGAGGAGGAGCCGTTCTTTTTCGACCCAGGCCCACCAATCGCTGATGGTCCATTCATTGAAGCGGCTTCCGTAATTATTGAACCGGAGCCAGTTGAGGTCATCCCTGAACCCGAGCCAATCCCTTTCGAGTTCTTCACGCCGCCTGAGCCAGAGAGCGAGCCTGAGAGCGAGCCTGAGAGCGAGCCTGAGAGCGAGCCTGAGAGCGAGCCTGAGGACCTGGTAGAGGAGCCCGAGCAAGAATCCTTTGAGCCAGAGGAGGAGATGGTCCCCGGCGGCATCACCCCCGAGATATTTCTCGGCGTGGACGGGACGCCAGTCCAATGGGGGCTGATCGGCAAGAGCGGCATCGACCGCGTAGCCGTTGACCTCAACGAGCCCCACATCGTCTTCCTCTGCGGCAAGCAGGGAAGTGGCAAGGGCTACAGCATAGGCGTGATAACCGAGATGCTCCTCAGCAAGACCATTCCAGGCATCAGCCAGGTAAAGAAGCCCGCCACCGTCATCGTTTTCCACAAGCCCAGGGAGGACATCAGGTCCGAGTTCTGGAGCATAGTTGAGCCCAACCTCAACAGCGTCGAGACTAAAATCCTCCGTGATGAGTACAAGATATCACCTAGGCGGGTAATCAACGGAAACAAGATCAGGGTATTCGTTGACCCCTTCGTCTACGAAAACGAGAGGACAAAGTTCAGGGCTGATTACGGGGCCGAGGTCTTCCCCATCGCCATAAAGCCACAGAGGCTGACCGCCGAGGACTGGCCTTACGTGCTGAGCATCGGCAGGAAAAGCGGCAGCATGTACGTCAAGAAGATATTCCAGATCATAAAGAAGACCCAGTACGACGAGGATTTCGGACTCGACATGATCAAGCGCCATATCGAAATGAGCGACCTGAACCCAAACCAGAAGAGCTTCGCGAACATGCGCCTTGAGACCCTCCAGGACTACCTTGACGGCGGGGATTTCATGGAGAACCTGAACATAGGCGGCGTCAACCTCTTCGACCTGCGCAAGATAATGATGGAGCCCGATGACATATTCAGCGTCATGATGCTTGTCATCAGCAGCCTCATCAACGACGACAGGACCGAGAGGGAGCAGTTCGTGTTCGTAATCAACGAGGCCCATGACTACCTCAGGAAGGGGCTCAGCAAGGAGTTCACCGATTACATCAACTACCTCATCAGAAAGAAGAGGCATGCCGGCACTTGGCTCATGCTTGACACCCACTTCCCGGAGGACGTTGACCCAAAGGTCATCAAGGGCAGCGATATCAAGATCTTCCACAAGAGCGATGTCATTACCAGCACCCTGCTGAAACAGGTGGTCAACGGGACGCCCCTGGCACCCCACCTCCTTGAGACAGGGCAGGCCATCATCAGGTCGGACAAGTCCAACCAGGGGCCTGACAGCCTTCTGGTGGTGCAGATAAGGCCAAGGCTGACACACCACGGCGGTGCCACGAAGACAGCCATATAGCAAGGCTTTTCACGTTTTCAGACAGATACCTGAGCCATGGGAACTATTTTTGACGGAAGCAAGGCGTTCAAACACATCGAGAAGCTGGCGGTAGAGATAGGGGCCAGAACCGCAGGGAGCAAGGAGGACCAGGCCGCCGCAGATTACATCAAGGGGTACTTTGAGGGGCTCGGGCTTGACACATCGGTCCAGGAGTTCGAGATAGAGACAGGGCACGTAAAGAACGCCTCGCTGCAGGTACTGAAGCCCTACGGCGAGGCGGTATCATGCGAAGGCATGTCCATGCTGGGCCAGACCGGACCGGAAGGAATCGAGGGCGAGCTGATTCACATCGAGACAACTGACGAGGAGTACCTGACGCCGGCGATCACCGGGAAGATCGTTGTCACCAACGGCGTCAAGAGGAAGAACCTGCCAATTATAACCAAGCTCAAGCCGCTGGGGTTCATCTTCATCGAGAACTATCCCAGGATGCAGCCCAAGCATTTCTGGGGCAACTACTCCGAGAACATGGCACACGGCAACTTTCCCAGCGTCAGGGTCACCTTCGAGGACGGCTTCAAGCTCCTCAAGAGCGGGGCCACCCACGCCAGGATCGTGGTTGAGGCCGAGCTATCAAAGCTGAAGACTAAGAATATAATCGCGGAGCTCAAGGGGACATCCCACCCCGACGAGATAATTCTGGTGGGCGGGCACTACGATACGGTCCCTGGCGTCAAGGGGGCGAGCGACAACGCGGGGGGCACATCAATCACCATGGAGCTGGCCAGGGTGTTCAAGGAGAAGGGAAGCAAGCGCACAGTCCGGTTCATCGCGTGGGGAAGTGAGGAGATGGGGCTTGACGGCAGTAACCTCTACGCCAAGAAGATCAAAGCCGAGGACAAGGAGGCCAAAGAGAAGGACAAGAAGGCCGAGACCGAGCTTGACAGGACCAGGCTCATGGTGAACCTGGACGTCCACGGTGCATTGATAGGAACAAACGTCGCGGCGGTGCTGGGCCCGGTCATGCTCACCGACTCGTTGAAGCTCCTCAGCAAGGAGACCGGAGTGGTATTCGATGTCAAGGAAGCCGTGTACAGCAGCGACGGGACTCCGCTGTCAGCGGTCGGTGTGCCAAGTGCCAGCTTCAGCAGGAAGAGCGGCATCGACATCATGATGCACAGCCCCGAGGACATCATAGAGTACCTTAGCCCCGATGCCCTTGAGAGCCAGGGCCGGTTCGTAGAGAAGTGGATGACCAGGTACGTCACCGGCGCGGTTGCCTTCCCGTTCAAGAGGGAGGTGCCCGAGAAGCTTATGAAGAAGATCAAGGAGTACTACGAGAACTGGGGCAAGGATCTGCCCTAGAGCCCCCTGAGCTTTGGAACCGTCACGTATAACAGCGCCACCACCGCCACCATTATCCCGCCGAAGACGCTCTGGGCGAACGGGGCACCGTATGCCTCGGCCAGCGTGCCCAGTGTCATGCTGCCTATCATCCCAAACCCGATGCTCAGCTGCCATATGCCCATGGCCCTGCCCCGCTGATCCTCCTCGACGTTTAACTGGAGGAGTACCTGGGACATGGCGTCGTGCCCCGCCGCCGATAACCCGACGGCTCCGATAAAGATCAGGGCCAGGGGGTAGACCGATGCGTTTGCGTACAGGATCAGTCCGATGCCGAACCCTAGGTATGCGCCGAGGAGCAGTTTTCCCTTGTGCTTGAAATCGCCGAGGCTGGCTAGTGCTAACCCTGCTATCAGCCCGCCTCCCGACCTGAAAGCGTTGATCATACCCATGCCGACGGCTCCGACCTCAAGCACATCCCGGGCGAAAACCGGGACAAGGACGGCGAACGAGAACCCGAACATCTCGCAGGTGGCCGCCATCACCATTAGGGCGAGAACTATCCTGTTCTGACGGACTATCTGGACACCCTCCACCAGGTTCCTCCATATTG
>CAYLJH010000095.1:0-7292 GCA_964383685.1 uncultured Candidatus Bathyarchaeia archaeon
AATTTGTATTATTTACGGCATATTGCGCCTCGGTCCTGGGCGCTACTTCTGGATTTTTTCGAGGGCCCCTGCGATTATCAACGGGAAGAGAGATGTGATCTCGCCGAAAATCGTCGCGGTCTTTTCCTGAAGCTGTCCCTCCCTGAGCTTGCCCCATGTAATTGACTCCCTAAGCGGTGCCCCGCTGAGGCTGCCGTCCTCCACCCTTGCGCTACTGAGCTGGATCGCGGCGTCAAGGCCGTCCCTCAATGTGTGCATGTACTGTGTGTGGTGTTTCGGCGTGCCCCCTCCCAGTATGATTGCGCCTGATTTCTTGGCATCGAACACCATGTCGGCCAGCAGGTCAAAATCCCTGAGTGGGTCGAATACAAGTTTCTTGTTCTTTGCGTACATCCACAGCGGGATGCCCAGCATGCTGTCAAGGAAACCTGGGCTGAATATGGGTATCTTCTTGTCAGCCGCGGCCTTCAGGATTGATTCATCGTCATCGATTCTTGAGCCCAGCTCGTACAGGAACTCGTGGAACGTGATGCCGTCCCTCTTCTCCTCAGGGATGTCATCGATGAGTCCTCCAACGTAGCCCTCTATATCAACGAAGGTATCGTTCTCGATGAAGATATCGTAGACCCTGTTGTACCCGTCCTTGTAGAGCTTCTCGTCGTCCACGTTGACCCTTCCCTGGTAGTGGGTCCTCCCCATTGCCTCAAGCAGATCGTGAATCATGTTGGCCCCGTTGGTCATCACGGCATCGATATACCCGTCCCTGATCAGGTCCCTGATTATGACCCTCATGCCGCCTGCTACCAGTGGCCCTGATAGTGTGATAAAAGTAGTATAACTTGGGTCGCTGAACATCTCAGCGACGATATCGACGGCCCTCCCGACTCGACCCCCCTGCATGACCCCTGTGAGTCTCATCTCCTCTGCTAACTCACCCACGGTCATCCCTGGGCGAAGCCGGACCTGGTGGACCTTCTTCATTGGTGCGCCTTCAGTTCTTGACTCGCTGAATCTTGATACGGTCCATGATGACCCAGTACTCGACTTCCTTGCCCGCAGCCAGTGTGCTGGCGATATCCTCGTCCGCTGGTAACTCGACGTCCATCATATCATAGTTCTCCAGGTCCATGAGCTGAACGCTTGCCGGTGTCATGCTGACCACCTGGCCGCTCCTCTTGTCCACCATGGGCACCTGGATGTTGGTGTCGGTGCTGGCTACATAGCTCTGCTTCCGTCCGTCAAACAGGCTGATCGCGGTGCACCTGAACTTTGCGCTACCGTGTTTGCCTGGCTTGCTCTTCGTTACCTGTGATATCCTGCTTGGAATTCCGTTAATCATGGCGTAGCTTCCTACCTTGAGCTCGCCTACCTTGGCCATTCTAAATGACATTCATCTTCACCTAAGTTGATTTTAATCTCTTTGAGGGATGTAGCGTATTAAATGTAACGACTATGAGTACGTTTTCTTGCTCTTTCTGGAAATAAGGGTTTTTTTAACTGGTTTACTATCGGATATCCTTGATGTTGAATGTAAACGTCACTGAACCAGTCAGCAGCTGGGAGTCAGGGGTAAAGCCCAGGACCTCTTTAAAGAATGAACCAAAATATCCGTTCAGGAACATGCTCCACTTCATCCCAAAGGGGTGGCTCAGGTGAATAATCTCCTTTTCGTCCCCCGTATTTACGGATGAGGAGAACCAGCCGCTGTGTGCCCCTAACACCTTTGTCAGGAACCACTTGGCTGCATCGTAACTGGGTTGTACTCCACGTTTAAGCAGGAGATCAAATGGCTTCTCCAGACCGAGAGACAACCCTAGCTCCTCGATCTCCTCCTCTTCCACGAACTCCAGTAGGCCATTCATTGTTTGAGCTGACAGTATAACCGCCATCATGTTCTCCACGAAGCGTATGCTCTCCACGTACCGCGTGAGGTACTGGTCAAGCAGCGTGTTGACGCTAACCCCCCGTTTCTGGGCCTCGCTCTTGAGGATATCATCTATTCCCTCGTCAATCCTCATGCTTCTGGTGACAGTTTTGTCCTTCCTGAAGGGTGGTTTAAAACTCATGGCTACACATGAACACAACTGAACACTATATCAACGTTTTTGTGTAGTTGAATGACACTGTACACGGCATCTTTATTATAATTTCGTCAACTGTTATCGAGACCGGCACCTTAACGGTCTGAAGGCTATTGAATGAACTGTACAAGCTGTGGAAGCGACAACCTCGTTATGGATTACGGCTCAGGTGAAGAGATCTGCGGAAGATGCGGGCTCGTTCTCCAGAACAATATACTCAACCTCGGACCAGAATGGAGGGCATTTACTCCCCAGGAGGGAGATAAA
The DNA here is from genome assembly GCA_964383685.1 of uncultured Candidatus Bathyarchaeia archaeon. GTDB lineage: Archaea > Thermoproteota > Bathyarchaeia > TCS64 > TCS64 > RBG-16-57-9. The sequence continues at coordinate 2,349 of CAYLJH010000095.1, forward strand.
AGGGCCAGAACCGGGCTAGGATACAGCTACACATTATTCGACAAGGGACTATCAACCATCTTCCGCCCAGACAGGGACGCCAACGGAAAAAGGCTCAAGGACGAGACACGCATAAAGATGACCCGGCTACGCCGGTTCGACAACCGCACAAAATTCGACGAGACAGCGCAGCGCAACCTCAGCTCGGCCATGGCCGAGCTGGACAGGATCGCCACACAGTTACATATACCCAAGAACGTCAAGGAACGAGCAGCTTTCATATACAGAAAGGCCCTCAAGGCCGACCTACTGAGAGGACGCAGCATAGACGGCTTCGTAGCGGCAAGCCTCTACGCCGCATGTAGACACCTCAAGCTGCCAAGGCCACTCAGGGAAATCACTAACAAGTCAACAAGGAACCACTCAGAAGTGGCGCGCACATACAGGCTACTGCTAAGGGAACTCAAACTACGCATGCCGGTGGACGGCCCCATGAAGTTCGTCCCAGGCATCGCATCAAAGCTAAACCTCAACACACAGACAGAGCAATACGCGATAGAGCTACTAAGAAAGGCAAAGGCAAGACGAGGACTGACAGGAAAAGACCCACGGGGACTGGCCGCAGCAGCCCTGTACAAGGCAAGCATAGACACAAACGACAAACGTATCCAGAAGGATATCGCGGAGGCCGCGGGTACAACCGAGGTAACGCTCCGTAACAGGCTCAGGGGAATCGAGAGCCTTCTCCACGACTAGGCATAGACTAGCTCGCGGTTATCCATCCCCAGCAACACTTCTCTTAAACTGTCCTCCTTGCTTGCCTGGTCCCTCTGGGCGATCATGGAGATGACGTGGTCGATGTGGAACTGGGGTATGTGCCTGTACTGGGCCCTCTTTACGACGCGGAGGCCCACCAGCTTGAACGGCCTTCCGTTGGGGTTATCGTCCTCGTTCTCCTCTACGTTGAACTTGTACCTGTTGAACTCGATGAGGCCCACCCCCTTCGGCACGATGCTGGGAGAGACCAGCTTGGTGGGGGCCAGCACGTAGTTGTAGTTGGCGCTGGTGCAGATGAAACCGTTCTTGAAATCGCTTTTACTCACCTTGACCTCAATCCCGCGCAGGACGTTGTACCCGATCTCGTACTGGTCAGGCTTGGACAGCTTGAAGTCGTCGTACTCCTCGTCCTGAATCTTACGCTTGCCCCACGGGAAGTACTTGAGGCCCACGCCCACGACATCGATGACCTTCTTGTTGTCCAGCTCAAGGTAGCGGTGGAGCCCCAGCTGGTTGAGCTTGATCTCGGTGTCCACAGTGTGGCACATCTGGTTGTAAAGCCAAAGCTTCCCCACCTGCTTGAGGTAAAGGTGTCTAGGAGACTCCCCCATGGCAACTAGATGTGCGCTGAACGCTAAAAAGGTGGACATAGAAAACTGTGAGGGAGTGACGCGTGAAACTAGGCCGACTCGGACCATTTCTTGAGCTTTTCCAGCGCCACCGCCACCGATGGCACGTATCCCTGGTATGGCCCGATCTCCTTCATGAGGCGGCCGATGAGGTCCTTCGCCTCGTCCACCTTCTCGGGTGTGGAATCCTCGATACATTCTCCAATCTTCTTGAACGCCTTGATTGCCTCCCCGACCATCGGCCCGAAGCTCCTGTAGTTCTCAAGCAGGTCAGCGGCTTCCTTGCACACCCTCAGTTCATCGGTTCCCATATTAATCACATTTAATCCCGAAGGAACCCTTAAATAAACTCCCCAACGTTTGGTGGGTATCGGAGTGAAAATTCGTTGGGTGAATGTTTTAATACGGTCCACGGCTTCGCTTCTGAGACATACTAGAATTTCTTCTTTATCGGAGGGCATAATTTTTGGCTGAGATAGCCGTCACCAGGGACCTGGTGGAGCGACTCGCAAAGGCCGCCCGATTAAATTTAACGCCTGAAGAGACAGGCAAGTACGCTCAGCAGTTATCAGTTATACTCGACGCCTTCAAGGAGCTTGACCAGGTTGACACGGAGGGGGTCGAGCCCAGCTACCATCCAATCGAGCTTGAGGGCGCTCTAAGGGAAGACGAGCCCGAGAAATGGGAGTGGGCCCCACTCGCCAACGTGGCCGACGCCGAGGGCAGGAGCATAAGGGGGCCAAAGATCAAGTGAGCCTCCTGGATAGGATCAGGGAACTGGACGAAAAGTACCGCTTCATGAACGCCTACGCCGGGGAGGAAGCCCATGGCGAGGGTCTGCTGAGCGGGTATGCGGTCTCTGTGAAGGACAACGTGTGCGTCAATGGCGTGGAGTCAAAGGCAGGGAGCAAGATCCTTGAGGGTTACGTACCCCCATTCGACGCCACCGTAGTGGCCAAGAGCCGCGCGGAGGGTGGGATCATTATCGGGAAGACGACTCAGGACGAGTTCGGTTTCGGCACATTCAACGTCAACACGCCATACAAGGTTCCCCTGAACCCGCATGACCCTGAGAGGAGCACTGGCGGTAGCAGCGGTGGAGCGGCGTGCCTGACTGCCGTGGCTGATTTCAATCATGTGGCAATATCTGAGAGCACGGGCGGAAGCATCAGCTGCCCAGCGTCATGGTGCGGGGTGGTAGGTATAACCCCGACCTACGGCAGGGTCAGCCGCTGGGGGCTGATCGATTACGCGAACAGCCTTGACAAGATAGGCGTCATGGCCAAGACCGTGAAAGAGGCGGCCATGTTCCTAGGCGTCATCAGCGGGCCAGACAAGTATGATAGCACCGTGCTGAAGGCACCTGTGCCTGATTATACCCAACTGGGCTTGGTTGAAGGTATGAGAATTGGAGTCCCCAAGGAGTACCTGGGAGAGGGAGTTGATCCCAAGGTCGAGGAGCAGGTATGGGGCTCGATAAAGAAGCTTGAATCAAGGGGGGCATCAATCTCAGAGGTCAGCCTACCCCACACAAAGTACAGCCTAAGCAGTTACTATATTATCGCCATGGCTGAGGCCAGCACCAACCTGGCAAAGTTCAGCGGGCTACGATACGGCCTCCAGAAACCCATCGAGGGTGATTTCAACCAGTATTTCAGCAAGGTCCGGACTGAGGGATTGGGCGACGAGGCCAAGAGGCGCGTCATGCTCGGCTCCTTCACCAGGATGGCCGGGTACAGGGACGCTTACTACCTCAAGGCCCTCAAGGTGCGGACGCTGGTCATCGATGACTTCAAGAAGGCGTTCAAGGAGGTGGATGTTCTGGCGGCACCCACCATGCCAGTTGTGGCACCGAGGTTTGACGAGATCGCCGAGCTTGAGCCCATCCAGCACTACATGATGGACATACTCACGGTAGCCCCCAACCTGGCGGGCATACCAATGGTGACTGTCCCATGCGGCGTGGCTGACGGTATGCCCGTCGGGCTGCACATGATGTCAGACCACCTCAATGAGGTCAAAGCACTGGAAGCAGCATGGGGGGTGGAACAAGATTGAAGGCTACTATAGGCTTGGAGATCCACGTCCACCTCAAGACGAGGAGCAAGCTGTTCTGCTCGTGCACAACTGATATAGACGGCAAGGAGCCGAACACCGAGGTCTGCCCAATATGCATGGGTTACCCAGGTAGCAAGCCAAAGCTCAACAAGAAGGCCGTAGACTATGGCATCACCCTGGCGCTGGCGCTGGAGAGCAGCATAGAGCCCGAGCTCAGGTTCAGCAGGAAGAACTATTTCTACCCTGATATGTCCAAGAACTTCCAGATCACACAGTACGAGGTGCCCCTCGCATCAGGTGGGTTCCTTCTGGTGGGCGACCACAGGATAGGTATAACCAGGGTCCACCTTGAGGAGGACCCGGCAAAGCTGACACATGTCGGCGGGGGCATCACAAACGCCCGTGAGACCCTCATTGACTACAACAGGGCCGGTATGCCCTTGGTGGAGATAGTCACAGACCCGGACATCAAGTCCACGGAGGAGGCGAGGGCGTTCCTTGAGAAGCTGAGCCTCATACTGGACCACCTGGGCGTGTATAACCCCAACGCGGAGGGCGTACTGAGGGTTGACGCTAACATCAGCATCGAGGGCGGCAACAGGGTCGAGGTCAAGAATATCACAGGCTTCAAGAACGTCGAGAAGGCCCTGAACTATGAGATAATCAGGCAGAAAAGTGCCAAGAACATGGGCATCGAGATCGTCAGGGAGACCCGGCACTTCGATGCGGGGTCAGGCATGACCAGCACCCTCAGGCTCAAGGAGGAAGAGGAGGACTATGGGTACATAGGCGAGCCTGACCTGGTCAAGATCAACATCACCGAGGAATGGGTTGGCAGGATGAGGGCGTCAATGCCCGAACTGCCCGACCAGAGGATCAAAAGGTTAGAGTCTCAGTACGGGATACCCCGGTTCCAGGCCAGCATCATAGTGCGCACGGGCCTCCAGATGAGCGAGTTCTTCGAGGAGAGCTGCGGCCTACACGATGACCAGAGGGAGGTCTGCAACTGGCTCGTCACCTACCTGCTCAAGAGCCTCAACTACGAGGGCATGAGCCTCACTGAGAGCAAAGTGACCCCGGAGACCTTCGTGGAAATCCTTGAACTCATCAGGGAAGGCACCATCAGCAACCGGCTTGCCAAGGAGCTCATCAAGGACTATGTCAAGACCGGTAAATCCCCGCGTCTGATAGTCAAGGAGAAGAACCTGGGCCTCCTGGGCGAGGACGCACTCAGGGAGGTCGTGGCGAGCGTGGTGGAAGAGTTCCCCCAGGCTGTCACGGACTACAGGGGCGGAAAATCAAAGGCCGCGGAGTACCTCATCGGCCAAGTGCTAAGACGCATTAGGGCGAGGGCGGCCGCGAGAGATGTCAGAAGAATGGTTTTGGAGGAATTAGACAAGAAATAGATCTTCTTGATTCCAAGGAAAACGATGTTTTCCAGCTCCTTCCAATCAAACCCAGATGATGCTGTAAATGTATTAAATTTAACAATTAATGCAAT
>CAYLJH010000096.1:0-7288 GCA_964383685.1 uncultured Candidatus Bathyarchaeia archaeon
CGGAGAACCCGGCGAGGCTTTATGGCATCCTGCCGAGGAAGGGGATATTGCAGCCAGGTGCAGACGCGGACATGGTGTTCGTTGATATGGACAGGGAGGTCAGGATAACCAACGACGACCAGATCACGGCCTGCGGCTGGACGCCCTACGACGGCATGGTGGTCAAGGGGTGGATGACCAGGAGTATCATCAGGGGCGAGGTCGTCATGGAAGACGACCAGGTCCTGTCAGTGGAAGGCTCGGGACAGTTCGTGCCTAGGCTCGGCGCTTAGAACGCTTACCCGGCTTTCTCTTCAGCTCGGTCCCGCATATTGGGCAATCAGGCTCCTTCTGTGGCCCGTCAAAATACTTGTAGCAGCCGGGGCAGTACGTGACCCACTGGAACCGTTTCTTGATACCTCTCGTAATCATGCCCCTGTGCTTGATTCCCAGCTCGTCGCTCAGGTTCTGCACAGAGTAGTCGTCGGAGATAACTGTTACATCGTACTGGGGGCTCAGCTGGAGCGCCAGTGCGATTACAGAGTGATCCGTCTCCGAGAGTGCCTTGACCTCGCCCAGCGCCCGCGAGGAGGTTAACACAGTCTGGAGGAACGCGTCGTCGGGGTTGGTGACCTTGATCTTGCCCGTCCTGACCCAGTTCTCAAGCCGTATCTTGGCCATATCGTCCTTCACCTCGTCCATGACGAAGTAGGTGGTGAACAGCTTGGTGGTATTATCGCTGCTGTCAAACCCCTGAATGAAAGAGCTGGTGTCAAGTACCAGTGCCATCAATGCAATCACTCAGTCCTGAGGTGGAATATCCTACGCCTGATGCGCGTGTAGAAGGGCTTGAACCTGATGAAGTTGGCCCTGCTCTCGCTCACCGTTGCCTCGATGACGCTCAGCGGCTTCAGCGGGATGTAGTGGCGTCCGTCCACTATTGCCACAGCGTTGCTCCTTGGCTTTAACAGCTCGATGGTGACAGTTGACTCCGGCGGCACCACTATGCTGTTGAAGTAGCTGTAGGGGCAGATGGCGGTGAGGCTGAACCCTTGTACCCCCGGTGCGACTATCGCGCCCCCGGCGGACATGTTGTAAGCCGTGCTCCCCGCTGGTGTGCTGAATATGATTCCGTCTGCCTGGATATCGGTGATGTGCTCGTTGTCCACGCTGAGCCTGGTGAGAAGCATCTTGCTTGGCAGGCTGCACGCGATGAGAAGCTCGTTCAACGCGTCGGGGAAGGCGTCGTCCATGTTGAGGCCCCAGCTCCTGACCTTTAGGTTCTCCTCGATGGTGTACTCGCCCTGTAGGTAGCTCTGGATGGCCTCGGGGTACTCGTATGGCTGGATCTCGGCTAGGAAGCCCCTGCGGCCCATGTTCACCCCGAACAGCGGGGTCTCAGGGTTCTTCATCTCCCTGGCAGTCCTGAGGATGGTGCCGTCGCCGCCCACCGTTATGATGAAATCCCCGTCAAGGTCCTGGAGGTTTGTGTTGTGGTTCTGCAGCTCCAGCGCGAGGGCTGTATCAGTCTCAACTGAGACCTCGATCTCCTGGTCCTCAAGGTAAGCAATTATCTCCCTTGTGAGCTCGATGGACCCGTCGTTGTCGGTCCTGGATACGATGCCGGCCCTCATTTTTTTTCCATCCGTTTAGATGATTCAAAGGATTTAAAGTCTCACTTAACCGGGGAAGCCGTACCTGCCGAGGAGGGGGACGTAGACTACCTTCATCAGGCTCTTCTGGGTGAACCCCGTCTCGGTTTTATGCACCAGCAACAGGTCCTGTCCCTCCATGGACCTCCCGCCCACGGGCGCGATGAGCCTGCCCCCCACGTTGAGCTGGGTGAGGAGGGGAGGGGGTATATCAGGGGTTGACGCCGTGACGCTGATGGCGTCATAGGGGGCTAGTTCGGTGTAGCCCAGTGAGCCGTCCCCTAGGATCACCTCGACATCGTACCCCGTTCTCTTCAGGTTCCTCTCCGCGAAAGCGTGGGTATCCACGTTGATCTCAACGGTGATCACTGTTCCCTCGTCCCCCACTAGCTCCTTCGCCAGTGCGGCACCGTAGCCGGATCCCGCCCCGATCTCCAGCACCTTCATCCCTAGTTCAAGTTTGAGTGGCTCGTATGTTGAGGGGTACATGTACGGGGCGCTGATGGTCTGCCTGCCGTCGCCTGGGATGGGGAACGGCCTGTCAATGTAAGCATAGTCCCTGAACCTGGGGTCCATGAACTCCTCCCTGGGCACGGCGAGAACGGCCTCCTCCATGCGCCTTGTCTGTATGTATCCACCCCGCTTATACCTGTCAACCATGTCAACGCGTGACCGGGAGAAATCAACCATAATAGATGTTTAGAAAGGGAAAGTTTTGAGTGTATTGATAAAAAAGGGTTAACTGGGCAGCGTAACTGCGCCAGCCTTCCTGAGCTCCTCGATCTCCTCATCGGAATAGCCCAGCATCTCGCTGAGGACTTCCCTGGTGTGCTCGCCCAGCTGTGGGGCGGGCAACCTGTATGTGGCAGGTGTCTCACTGAGCTTGACCGGGAACCCTGGCATCCTAACGGTGCCCGCTGTTGGGTGGTCGTACTCGATGATGGAGCCCCTTGCCTTGACGTGGGGGTCCTCGATGGCCTCGGCTATGTTGTAGACGTGGGCGACCGGCACGCCGACCGCTCCGACCTTGTCAACTACCTCCTGGACGGTCTTGTCGCTGAGCCATTTCTCAAGGATCTCGCTTCCCTCGCCCAGGTCATCGACATCCATGGCCTTCATGAGCCTGCCATGCATCTGGGGGTCAGCCGCCAGGTAGACCCATCCGTCCTTGCACATGAAGTTGCCCCATGTCCGTGGTCCTGGCATCCTGTTTGCCTGCCTCACGTGGGGTAGCTCTCCGCTCAGTGTGTACCCCGTGATCTGGACGCCGTTGAGCGCCAGCATAACGTCAAGCTGGGACACATCAATGAGCTGACCCTCACCCGTCTTATCGACGTGCCTGAGCGCGCCGAGTATGGCTATCACCGCGTACAGTGCGGGGTCCAGGTCACCGTGATAGGAAGCGGGCACAATGGGCTTACTGTCCGGCTCGATGTTGTCAGCCGTTAGCTTTGTCCAGCCGCTGTAGCTCTCCGCGATGGGCGCGTAGCTGGTCCTGCTGGCGTAGGGGCCGTCCAGCCCGAAACCGCTGAGGCTGGCGTAGATGATCTTGGGGTTGATCTTCTTTGCCTCCTCGTAGCTGAGTCCCAGCTTGTTGAGGGTCCCCCTCTTGAAGTTCTCAACGATTACGTCGCACTCCGCGACCAGCTTCTTGATTATCTCAAATGCCCTGGGGTCCTTCATGTTGAGGGCCACGTCCTTCTTGTTCCTGTCCAGGTAGTGGAATGTGCTGCTGAGGCCGCCGTAGAGGTCGGCGCTCATCCTTACCATCTCGCCCCATGGGGGCTCGATCTTTATGACCTCTGCTCCCATATCGGCCATGATCATCGTTGCCATGGGACCGAAGTACACGTGTGTAAAGTCTAGAATCTTGATGTCGTCTAACATACCCATTCTTGAATCGCCATCAGTGGATGGGTGATTACTCTTAAAGTTTATGCGGGAACCAGTTTCGCATCTTCGTTGTGGAAAAGAATAAGGAGCCATGTCACAGACAGTATCCATGAAGCGCAGGTTCGTCAACCCATTCAAAGTCCAGGGCAACTGGTTCAAAGGCAACATACACACCCACTCCGTCGCCTCTGACGGCACCAAGACAGCCGAGGAGCTAGTAGAGATGTACCGCGGGGCAGGCTACCATTTCCTATCAATCACAGACCATAGCATAGTCCTCGACATCAGCGAGCTAGACGGGAAGGGGCTGCTGCTCATACCCGGCGGCGAGATGTGCATAGGCAGGTCAGAGGCAGGCACGACTTACCACCTGGTGGCCCTGGGGGTGGAGGAGAGCCTTCCGTTCAATGACTTCGATCACGACGTGGACCCGCAGGACATCATTGACCACACCAACGCGGCCGGCGGGATATCCATAATCGCCCACCCGTACTGGTCTGGGCTCAACCACGGAGACCTGATGAAGCTCAGCGGCTACCACGGCGTGGAGATATACAACACCAGCTGCGAGTACGAGAGGAACACCGGGCTATCGGGTTCCCACATCGACGGGATGATCGTGGCGGGCAAGGAGCCGTACATCTACGCGGTGGACGACCAGCACGCCGCGGGTAGGGCGCAGGTGCCCATCGACGCCTGCGGCGCATGGATAAGCGTCAAGGCCGAGTCGCTATCGGTAAAGAATATAATGGAAGCCATCAGGAAGGGCCATTTCTACTCAAGCACGGGGCCCGAGATCAAGGACATCAGCATCGACGGGGACGGAGTGATATCGGTTGAGTGCTCGCCAGTCAGGTACATCAGTTTCGTCTCGACGCCATCCCTGGGCATGAAGTTCCACGCCGAGGGCGAGCCTTTGACCAGTGCTGTTTACCCTGGTCGCCCCGGTGAGACCTATGTCAGGGTGGAGGTCACGGATTACGAGGGCAGGACCGCGTGGTCCAACCCCATCTACAACTCCTAGGCGGGCTTCCTGTAGACGTAGAGGCACCAGTTCATGGTGTCCCTGCCCCATTTGAGGTAGATCGCGCGATATTTTTTCGCGTTCTCCAGTATCTCCTTGTTATCAGGGTCATCGGGGTTCGCGTCAACGTATTCCGCGGCTGACCACCAGTGCAACGTCTCATAATGGTCCCAGTCCTCGTGATCGCTGGCAAGCGTATAGCCGCACTTGAGGCCGAACTCGTCCCCCATCAACACGTTTTCCATGTGGGTGTGGAAGGTGCTCCGCTCCATCTCGTCGGCCTTCAGGTACTCGGGTGATGGCTCCTTGAGCCAGTAAGGTTCTCCCGCTATGATGATGCCCCCCGGCTTTGTCATCTTATTGAGCGCCTCAAGTGTGCCCTTGATGCCGCCGTATATCCAGCTTGCCCCCATGCAGCAAGTGAGATCAAACTGCTCCTCGGTCTTGTAGTCGGCGGCGTCCATTAGCAGGTACTCTATATCCGCGTCAGGTGCCCTCTCTTCCTTGTTCGCCTTGCAGTCGCTGACGCAGAAGGGTGACTTGTCGATACCGATACCCGAGATATCGTAGAGTTTGTTCAGCCTGAGGAGGAACTCGCCCTTGCCGCAGCCAACATCCAGAACCCTTCCGCCCTGGGGCAGGTCAAGCAGCTCGCAGAAACGGTCAAGCTTTGAGCTCCGCATGGGGTTCATGATGAGCTGTCTCTTGTGGATGACATCCATGAGCTTCCAAAAGTCCATGGAGAATAAGATGGGATGTTGAATAAAATAGGTAGGGGTTAAGCCCTCTGGATCTCGCCGCGGACAGTCACGATGAGCTTCTGCGCCGGGATCAGCTTGCCTGACGCCTTCAGCGCCAGCTCGGCGATCCTCTGGAGACCGCCACAGCACGGGACCTCCATGGTGGCCACGGTCATGCTCTTGATATCGTTCTGCTTGAGTATCTCGGTGAGCTTTTCCACATAGTGCTGTCCGTTATCGAACTTTGGGCACCCTATGGCGATCTTCTTCCCCTTGAGCAGGTTACCGTGGAGCGTCGGGTAAGCGACGGGTACACAGTCGGCCATGATGAGCAGGTCCGCGCCGTCCCAGAACGGTGCCTTGACGGGCACCAAGTTCAGCTGGATGGGCCACTGGCCCAGGGTTGAGCCCTGTGTGGCTGCCTCAACCACTGGATCGGATGCACGCTCGTTCTCCGTGCTGAACGCGTGTGTGGTGCCGCAGTTGCACGCCGGCGATAGTTCCTCCTTTTTCAATGTCTCCAGGTGCTCGTTGACGGCCTCTTCGTCGAACTCAACGGCTTCCCTCTCGATGATCTCGATTGCGTCCTGTGGGCAGTGCCCCAGGCACGCCCCTAGCCCGTCACAGTAAGCGTCGGTCACGATCTTTGCCTTTCCGTCTATAATCTTCAGCGCGCCCTCGGCGCAGTTGGGGATGCAATCGCCGCATCCGTTGCACTTTTCCTCGTCAATCTTAACTATTTTTCTCAGTACCATGTTATTCACCATGAAGGTTATTTCATATGAAGCATGTATCATACATATATAAAGTTATCCCAGTCTCAGGCAATAAAACCTAAAACAAGAAAGGAACAATTATTACCATGGACATCAAGGCCGCCCTGGAGAGTCTTCCTGAGAAGATAAGGAAAATCCCCGAATCCTTGAGGCAAGCCATCATCGAGTACCAGGAGAGCTACCATAATGGCGTGGAAAAGTTCGGCGTCTGGTGGACGGTCTTCCACCTGAGCATGTTGTCCTTCGTCGCCATCTTCATCATGACAGCCATACTGATACTGGTCGTTTACCTGCCAAGGTTAGAAATGCTGCTCCTATGAGGCGGCTCCCCATAGCTTGTCACCCACGTAGTGCAGGTTCTTGATTACCTTGCCCTTCTTGGAGGCCTCGATATCAACGCTTGACTTGTTGGCGACGCCGATGGCCAACGCCTTGCCGTGGTTCATGTCCCTGATGACCACGAGGTCGCCCTCATCGAATGAGCCCATCTCGGTTATGCCTGGAGCCATCACGTCCGCGCCGTTGCAGACGAACCTGATTGCCCCCATGTCAACAACGACCTTCGGGAGACTGTCCAAATACGAGCCTCCCAGGAACGGGTACAGGCCGTTCTCGTCCTTGACGAACTCGATTGACTCGTCGAAGATGTAGAGCTCCTTGTCCTCGTACTTGGCGGTCTCAACCTTACCGGCCTGGAGGTCACCGAAGGTGACTGATAGCCCGGCAAGGAGCTTCTTGGCCGCTTTTCGTTTCATTGATTGGCGTTTGCGGATCAATTTGAGATGAATAGATTTCAGGGTATAAAAATGGGTCTTAGAGGGACTCGGTGAACCGCTTGACCCGGCCCACGACGTCCACCAGGACCGGGATATCCCTCACCAGTGGCACCCTGATGTACCCATCGGTGTCAGTGCCGAACCAGCTTCCAGGGCTCAGCAGGCAGTTCTCCTCCTTGTGGAGCCTGTCAACGAACTCCTGGCTGCCCAGCCCGGTGCTCCTCGCATCAAACCACGCGTAGAACGCGCCCTCGAACATATGGCACGGGAGCCCGAGGTCATCGATTGCCTTGCAGAAGTAGTCCCTCCGCCCCTGGTATATCTGCCTCCGCTCCTCGACATACCCGAAATCGCCCTTCAACGCGGCCATTCCAGCAGCATATACGAAGTGCGCGGGACGGGGGCCCGTCATCTTTGTGATCCGCTGGGCCCTGTCAAGGTACCTCTC
>CAYLJH010000097.1:0-2182 GCA_964383685.1 uncultured Candidatus Bathyarchaeia archaeon
CCGGCATTTAAGCGGATTTTAACCCGGCCTAACGGGCCTTGGCAAGGCCGATGAATTCGAATGTTGTGCCGCTGAAAGTTTGAAAGGTCGACATAAAGAGAAAAAAGACAGCGTTTCAATAGGATTGAACCATACGCAGCATAGTCCGACGAGTCACGGGGAAAAGGCCTTATGCCGCAACAGAAACGGGCAAAGCCATGTGCATAACCCATTCTTATAAAAAGACCACGCAGTTTATCCTTCTCGTCCTCCTCATCGTAGTATTCGCTTTTCCCGCACTCACCTGCGCTCAGACATCCAGCCTCACGCCCCGTGAAGTTGTAACCGTGGTGTACCCTGGAGCTGCGGGGTCAACCGCCTGTGGCTTCATGCCGCCCCTCCTGGCCACCCTGATGCTCCCGCCGTCGTCGATGCCGTATTTCCCCACGGTGTAGGTGACCTTGAACGTGCCGTAGCTCCCAACCACGTATGACCCGCCGGGCCCCTCCGCTGAGCCAAGCCATGAATTATCGGTTCTCATACTGGTAAGTGAATGGTGGGGATAATAAAACCACGGATGAGGGGATAACGCGGGGACCCCCTCGCAACTGTAGGTAAAACGGTATTTGATGCAAACTGAGGCGTCAAACCGGGGACTTTTCCCGTATTTCACGAAAAAGTAAATTCACACCCCAGTTGTTTTAAGTAATTACAATAAAGAGGTTATATACCAGACTTAGGTCTAAGGTGTTGGTTTAATGTATGTTGAATCGTTAGTCACCGGGTCACCGCTGGATCAGTTACACGCGATTAACGACCTACGTGAGTCACTGCACCTTAGCTACCCGGAGCTTGACTCCGTCGCATACAAGTACGGAGTCAACGACCCAAGGATTTTCCCGTACCTCGGCTCGGACCACTCGCCGGTAAAAGTAGAGAACTATTCCAGCACGGTTCTGAGCATACTGGAGACGCCCATCAGGGAGGACTATGTGAGGCTTGCGCTGAACGCCCTGGCTGTCCCCATCAGGGACGACTACCTGAGGCTCGGGCTGAACAGCCTAGCGACGCCAATCAGGGACGACTACCTGAGGCTGGCGGTTAACAGCCTTTCCAGGTCAATCAGGGAGGACCACCTCAGGCTGGTGCTTGAGGCGCTCATGAGGGCCATCAGGGAGGACTGCCTGAGGACCGCGCTTGTGAAATTCAACGACGAGGGGATCGATGCACAGCCAACCGTCAACCAGGTCGTCAACATTATCCAGAACAACTCGGCCTTCGTGAAATACTCGCCGTCAAAGAGGTTTGACATAATGGGCGAGGAGAGGATGAGGTACAGGGAGTTGAAGGACATCGGGATTGAGCTAGGGGAAATCGTCTCGGTGCTTGACAGGAAGATGTACCAGGTCCCCATGGACAAGACGCAGGAGTACATGGACCTTGATTACTCGTTGTACACCAACGGATCCATCGGGATGGACGGCGTGTACGAGAACAGGCAGTTCATCATCAATTCCGTTGAGCATGTCTATATCCCGGTCTACTGCGAGCTCTCGCCCACCAAGGAAAAAGCCCCCAGGGACTACTGGATAGGGCAGGCTAGGAACATACTGGATACGAGTTGCTGGAACACGAGGAACATCAAGGCAATTTCCAGGTGCAGCTTTGAGACGTACAAGGGCAAGAAGCCGTCCAACAAGGTCATGTCAAGGATGAGGTATGACCTGCTGAAAGAACTGGAAAAGAAGAAACTAAAAAAGTACCAATAATCAGCGATTTCTGTTGTTTACAGGTATATTAAGTAACATTCATTAAAGACCGAACAGTACTGCCCGTGAATATGTCTAATCGCTGGCAACATGAACGCAAGGGAGAGTTCTACTACAACAAGGCAAAGGAGGAGGGCTACCGCAGCCGTTCTACTTACAAGCTAAAACAGATCAACTCCAAGTTCAAGATATTCAACCACGCCAAGAACGTCCTTGACCTGGGCGCGGCCCCCGGCGGCTGGCTCCAGGTGGCCAGCGAGGAGATGATGGACGAGCAAGGGCTGATCCTAGGCGTTGACCTGAAGGAGATCAAGCCACTCCGCGTGGACAACGTTGATACTATCGTCGGTGATGTCCGTGACCCCGAGGTCCAGCAGGAGATCCTTGATGCGTTCTTCGGTAAGGCCGATGTCATCCTGTCAGACATGGCACCT
>CAYLJH010000097.1:2192-7286 GCA_964383685.1 uncultured Candidatus Bathyarchaeia archaeon
GGCCAGTGGGACGTTGACCAGTACAGGCAGATACCCCTTGCGAGGATCGGGCTGAAGCTGTGCGACACGCTGCTGAAGGTGGACGGGTGGTTCATCGTCAAGATATTCCAGGGCGGCGAGCACATCAAGTTCATCCAGGAGATGAGGGACATGTTCAAGTCCGTCAAGAACTTCAAGCCCCTGGCCAGCCGCAGCAGGAGCAGCGAGAGGTACCTCATCGCCCACCACATGAAAAAGGACAGGAAGCTCCCCGAGGAGTTCAGGCCCGAGACTGCCTTCGAGGAGGAAGAGGACAACGAGCCCATCCCAGGGGACCAGCTCTTCTTCGAGGAATAGCCCATCTAAGCAGAATAATCCTATTGTTTAAGATTATTCCTGAATAAGTTTATAGTTTTGATTGTGCGAAAACCGTCAAAATTGATGTTATTTACTAATGAAATCATAAAGTATAGAATCAGATATCCATCATGACTGCTACATTAATTTCATTTTTGACTTTTCTGAGTTGTTGAGTAATAGAGAGAAATACATTTTCTCGTTAATTTGAGGTAATCAAACTGAGATTAATTAATAGTTCTGCGAGGAAACCTAGTTAGAAAGCTCCTTGATAACCCTCGCTATCAACGCGCTGCTGTGTATCGTGGTCTTGCCCGTCGCCTCCTGCACCTGCCTCTTTATGCTGTACGGGAACCCGAAGCAGTTGAGGAACACCAGGTCGGGCTCCTCCCTCACCAGCCTGTCAAGCAGCCCCCTGACATCATCAGGCTCATACGGGCTGACGGTGTCGGCGTAGACCTCGATGCCCTCCCTTCCGAAATCCCTCTCGGCGTACGGCATCTGCTCAGCGGTGGGGTAGACAACGGCAAGTTTTCCCTTCTTTATGGCGCTCTTTAGCACACCCTTCAAGACCTCGCTGGGCGTCAGCACGATGCCCTTGCTCCTGAACTGGGGGAACTTACCCGTGCACATCACCACAGTCAGCCTAACGCCCTGCGCCTCAAGCCTGTCAAGCCCCCCCTGCAGCAGGGGTATGACATACTCCTTGGTGATCTTGATCTCGGTGCCGTCCCTCATCCTGCTCACCAGGACATAGTGGTCGGGGTCCAGGTCGATCTTGTTGACGTCCTCCAGGGTGTGGTCGTCAAGGGCACCCGCCTCGATGATCTCGAACTCCGGGCCAAGGATTTCCATCAACCCGGGGATCAGGTCATCCCTCGGCGTCTGGCCGATGGTGAGCATACCGATCTTCTTCATGGGGCAGAAGAGGCGGCCACGGGCTTTATGGCTTCCCATGCCACCCAGTCCCACCCGGTGGCACCAAAATATCCCTTATGTCAGGTTACTTGATGCAAATCCAAAGGAAATTTTTTTTTCGCGTTAATACCAGTGGCAGGAACTCATTTTCCCTCATTGCACTCCACTTGACAAGCAATCAGAATTTTTTTTCGCGATATATACGGTAACCACTCACAAGGACCACCATTTTTCCCCTAATACCAGGTTACTTGATGCAAGACTACCAAAATATAATTTTTTTCCAGAATTTACGGCTCACTGATATCTGCGCTACATGAACCGCTTCTTCAACGCCTCGCGCTCGGCCTCCACGATCCTCTCGAAGAAATCGTCGCCCTCGCCCTCGGTCTCCGCCAGGATGTCCCACGCTATCTCGTTCTCCACCCGCTTCGCCGAGGCAATAATCGCCGCCCGTCTTCCATGGATCGAGACCGTCTTGGATGCCTTCTCGCCGTTCAGCCACCACCAAGGCGGCTCAAAGGTGTGCCTGCCCTTGGTCCTGGCAAGCATCTCGGCCACCTCCTCCGGCCCCCTGTCGTAGACGCCTATCTCAGTTGAGCCACACAGCGGGCAGACGATGCTGGCATCGAAATCCTTGACCTGCCTCTCGTCAAGCCAGTCATGCTTGCCAAGGCACGCCAGCACCCTTGTCTCGTTGTACAGCCTTGCCTTGGCCGACTCAAGGATGATCCGCGTGATCTTCTCAGGGGGAACTATGTCCACTTTCATGCTGATGCTGTCAACCCCCAGCTGGCCCAGCGGGCTCACCTCGTCCACCGTGTCCAGTATCGCGACCTCGATCTCGCCGTCCGCCATCCGGCGCAGCAGGTCCATGGTGTTCTCGATGTCCAGGTCCTGCCTCAGGGTGTCCTTCATGGCCTCCTCGAAGATAATCGTCCCCTCGAAGCTCTTCATGAGCCTGCCAAGGGTGATGTTGCTAAAGTTAGCGAACTTGCTCAACGCTCCGCATTTCCTGGCCACGTTGATGAGGCGCTTCTTGAACAGACCCGTCTTCGTCACGGCTCTCTGGATCGTCAGCTCCAGGTCCTTGTCTGCCAGGGTCCTGAGCATCCTCTCTATGTACTTTGCGTCAACCTCGCCCACCGTCTGGGCTATGATCATGTAAGTGTCCTGCTGGACCCCCACCGGGTACCCCGTGGCCTCGCTGATGACGTGCCCCACAATCCTCGCCAGAGTCCTGTTTGCAAGGCTGCCAAAGTTTGCGTGAATAATCACGTTGTCATCCCAGTCCTCCACCACCACCCGCCTGTCCGTGGGCACCGCGAACCCGTTCTGGTGGTGCTCCACGAGCTCCCGGATGACCTTCCTCATGGTATCCGGGCTCGCCGGGTACCTATCGCTGAGCTCCTCGCAGACCTCCTTCACCGAGGCGCCGTCAATGAGGCGCTCCTCCACGAACCTCTTGAGGGAGCCCACCTCCATTGCCACCTCGAATGGCACAGGGATCTGCTCGCCCACCCAGCTGGGAATGGCCCCCGTGGGGTCGTCTTCCACCTTGACGTATATCTTGTCGTTGTGGATGTTCAGTATCTTCCACGCCCTGCCCCTGAGGGTGAACTTGACACCGGGCTTTGCGTACTCTGCGACAAACGCCTCCTGGAGTATGCCAACGGGTGAATCTTCACCTACGTCCATGATGAGGAACGTCTTCTCGTCCGGGATCATGCTCAGGTTGTTGAAAAAGTACCTGTACATCGTCTTGTTGGTGCCCCTTGGCTTGATGATGACCTCGTCCTCCTCGCTGAGCCACGCCAGCCGGGGGAACCTGTCGTGCATGTACCTGCCCACCTTGAGTATGTCCTCGTCCACCAGGTCCCTGAAGGGGTACGCCCTGGAGAACAGTTTCTGGCCCTGAAGGAAGTAGATACGGCCCCTCTGCATCAGTTCAGCTATTAACTGGTTGACCAGCACGTCATACGGCTTCTCAGGGACCACCAGCGGCTCCATGATCTCCTCCAGCGCCCGCCTGCAGATCACCATGCTCTCAAGCGCGTCGTCGCTGTTTAGGGCCACTATTACTCCCTTGCTGATCTCGTCGATGCTGTGGCCGCTGCGGCCCACCCTCTGGAGGAGCCTGGTGACCTGCCTGGGGCTGTTGTACTGGATGACAAGGTCGATGCGACCGATATCGATGCCCAGCTCAAGGCTGCTGGTGCAGACCACGGTCCTCAGGTCGCCCCGCTTCAAGCCCCTCTCGGTGGCGATCCTGCTGGTCTTCGCCAGCGAGCCGTGGTGGATGCTGAGGGGGAAATCGGTGTCCCAGATGTTGAACCTGCTCGTGAGGGCCTCGCTGGTGCTCCTGGTGTTTGTGAAAATGAGTGTGGTGTTGTGCTCCTCGATGAGATCCTTCATGATCTTGAGCCTGACAGCGACCTCGGGGTGGGTGAACAGCTTCTCGGCCAGGTCATAGTCCTCGGCCTCTGGCTTCGGGTACACGATCTCAAGGCGCGTGTCCCTAAGGGCCGAGATCTGGACGATCTCAACTGGCTGGTCGTTCCCCACCAGGAACTTTGCAACCGTCTCGGGGCTGCCGATGGTGGCGCTGAGCCCGATCATCTGGGGTCGCACCTCTGTTATCGCCTTGATTCGCTCAAGGGCGAGGCTCAGCTGGCTGCCCCTCTTGTTGTCAGCCAGCTCGTGGATCTCGTCAATAATAATATGGCGAACCGTCTTCAGGTGGTTCTTGATTGTCCTACCCTGGAGTATGGCCTGGAGCGTCTCCGGCGTCGTGATGAGCATATCAGGTGGCACCATTCTCTGGTATGCCCGCTCCTTCTGGCTGGTGTCGCCGTGGCGGACGCCCAGCTTGAAGTCCAGCTTGTTGGCCCAGTAGGTCATCCTGTCCAGGATGTCCCTGTTCAGTGCCCTGAGCGGCGTGACGTAGATTATACTGATGCCTGCCTGCCTGCCGCCGTTCATCAGGAACCTGTGGATGACGGGGAGGGCGGCTGCCTCTGTCTTACCCGTTGCCGTGGCCGAGATGAGCAGTACGTCCTTCCCCTCAAGTATGATTGGGATCAGCTTGCGCTGTGGCTCCGTGGGTTCCTCGAAGCCCCTCTCCTGTATTAGCCGCCGAACGGGCCGGCAGAGCAGGGAAAACGCGTTCTTTTCAGTCAAGGCTCGCGGAACCTTTTTCGCAGCCTAAAATAAAAACCCTGAGCATAAAAAAACCGGGGGTATGTTTTTACGATGTCCTAGAGACCATTATTGATCCTGATGGTAAAAGTCGGAATAATGATTTGTGACAGGAACCGGACCTGTGTGGGAAACAAGTGTTTTAAGGCAGTCATCGAACGGGACGGGGTCTTCAGCAAGTACGCAAAGGACGAGCCAATAGAGGTCGTGGGATGGATGGCCTGCGGGGGATGCCCTGGCGAGCGGCTGGAGTACGCGCCGGCGGACATGAAAAAGTACGGGGCCGAGGTTATCCTCCTGGCATCATGCTACCTGGCGGGCTACCCGCCGTGCCCCTATATCAAGGACCACAAGACGTTCATCGAGAACTACGTCGGCTTGCCAGTGGTGATCGGCACATACCCCATGCCCCAGAACTATATCGACGCCCACGCCAAGGCAGGCGACTGGGAGGGATGCGAGGAGTACCTAAAGGAGATCGTCAACGACCCCGAGGGGTCCCACAAGTACGACTCCACCAGGGCAGATTACACCGAGAGCCTGGGATAGGCTCATATTTTTTGAACACCTTTGGAAGGATTCATAACTTCAGTAGATTCGCAAGTGGTTTTTAGATGAAGATTTATTCTGCTTTTTAAATAA
>CAYLJH010000098.1:0-7278 GCA_964383685.1 uncultured Candidatus Bathyarchaeia archaeon
TTGCCTCTATGGTTACGATTACGTCAAAGACCTCTCCTGGGGCAACCGTCGTAGGTGAATCGACCTTGGTGACGATCACGTATGCATCATCATACGATACCTCAGCAATAGCAGGGACCGTAAACGCGGCTAGTGCAAGGACCAGTGCTATCAATATTTTGAGTTGTTTACTCATAATTACCAATATTTCCAATGATATAGAAGGCTTTTGAGTGAAGGCTCAGGTGATGGGGGTCTTCCTAGATCGAGCCCTCGTTCCATGTGTGTGTGAATCAGATAGATGTTATTTCTTTGTAATTTTGGTATCTTTCCTCAATTTCATTCATTGTAAGGTTTTCAAGTCCCTCGATTCCATAACCCTCGATCGCAAAAGACCCCATAATGTTCCCATACAACACCGCTTCCTTCATTGTCTGATCCGAGACCTCCCCAACTCTCGAAAGATGCCCAAAAAATCCACCCGCAAAAGCATCACCCGCCCCCGTAGGATCAACAACCTCCACAACCGGGTACGCGTTAGAAGGGAAAATAATACTATCCGTGAACAACGTAGCACCATGTTCCCCCCTTTTAACAACCACAAAGCTTGGCCCCATCTCAAGCAACTTCTTAGCCGCCTTTATCAGATTAGGCTCACCGGCCAACCGCCTAATCTCAATATCATTTACAATAACCCCCTTTACCTTGGAGATAACCTCCATTAACTCGGCCATGGCGGTGTCCATCCATAGTTTAATCGTATCAATAACAGTGAACTCAGGGTGGTCAAGCTGATCAAGAATGCTAAGCTGATGCGCCGGGTGAACGTTACCAATAAAGTTGAGTTTCATGTTTTTATAGCTCTCAGGAACTTTTGGCGTCCAGTCCCCGTATGTGTTTAACTCGGTTAATATAGGGGTTCTAATTGTGAGTGTTTCATCAAGTTCGGATACATAGTGGAATGTCAGTCCATCCTTTTGTTCTACTCCTTCGCAGTTCAGCCGTGACCTTAAAAGTTGTTCTTGGGTTTGTGTTAGATCTGTTCCCATTATGCTTACGAGCCCAGTGGGCCCGAAGTGGCTTGCACTGATGGCGAAGTAGACACCTGACCCTCCCAGGGTTTTATAGCCTTGATTCGATGGGGTGTGAGTGATATCCACACCTATAGTTCCTGTACACACTATCATGGGGATTCAATCCAAGTATTGGAAGGGCTAGACTGTACCCTCGTCCCAGCTGTTCAGGTACTTGTCCTGCTCGGGGGTCAACTTGTCCAACCCGAAACCCATGGCTTGTAGTTTCAGGGACGCGATCATGTGATCGATATCCCCTGGCACATCATACACCTTCGCCTCAAGGTCATTGCCTATAAGCCACTCCGCTACAAGCGCGTGGTTCGCGAAGCTCATGTCCATCACCTCACAGGCGCTGCCATCAGCAGCCGCTAGGTTCACCAGTCTGCCCTCGGAGAGCAGGTACAGTTTCCTGCCGTCCTTGGTCTGGTACTCATCGACATCACGCCGTACCCTGATTTTTTTGTCGCTTATCTCTTCAAGGGCTGGGATGTTAATCTCCACGTTAAAGTGACCGCTGTTAGCAACCACGGCGCCAGATTTCATGACCTCCAAGTGCTGCTTATCGATTACATGTTTGCAGCCCGTGCTCGTGACGAACACGTCACCGATCTTTGCCGCTTCCTCCATGTTCATCACCTGGTAACCCTCCATTGCAGCCTCCAATGCCTTGACCGGGTCAACCTCGGTGACAATCACCCGCGCACCCATACCCGATGCTCTTCTGGCTATTCCTTGGCCACACCAGCCGTAACCGCTCATGACAAAGTTCTTCCCCGCGAGAAGCATGCCGCCTGTTGCTCTGATGACCCCGTCTATGGTACTCTGGCCTGAGCCGTACCTGTTGTCAAACATGTTTTTCGTAGGGGTATCATTCACCGCAACCATGGGGACCTTCAACGCGCCATCAGCAGCCATTGCCCTGAGCCTGATAACCCCAGTAGTCGTCTCCTCACTACCAGCACGTAACCCCTCCAGTAACTCCTTCCTTTCATTGTGAATGGTTGAGACTAGGTCGCAGCCGTCGTCGATGGTGATGTCCGGCTTGTAGTCAAGTACGCTGTTGATGCATTCATAGTACTCCTCCTTGGTCTGGCCCCTCCAGGCATAGACATTTGTCCCTGATTTGGCGAGGGCCGCGACGACGTCGTCCTGGGTGGTTAGCGGGTTGCTGCCTGCGAGGGCTACTGTGGCTCCCCCTGCTTGAAGTACTTTGATGAGTACGCTTGTTTCTTTTGTGCAGTGCAGGCTCGCCGCGATGGTTATCCCTTTAAGCGGCTTTTCCTTCTCGAATCTTTCTTTGATTATGCCTAGTACTGGCATGTGGTCTGTTGCCCATGTGATGTTTAGCTCTCCCTGATCAGCCAACCCAATATCCTTAACCTTGTAACTCAAAACAGGTCACCGAAACAACAACCCCACCCTATTATATGAAATTATGCCTGTGCTACCATCTCAAGGGGTAATCCCAGTACTAACCGAATAAACGGCCGGTAGTCGCTACGATTCTAGGCGATATCCCAAATACATACCCTGAGATATGAATCCCGTTTCTAGAACCCTTTTAACCACTAACACCAACCTGAGAGTTTGAGAAACATGTACAGGCAAAGGCAGACCATACTGATCCTAGCCTGTACCCTGCTCGCCGTATTATTGATCAACTTCAGTATCCAGACGCTCAACGAGGTACCCAGTCTGAGCGAGCTACCCCGGCCAGACTTTGACCTTTCCCTCGATCTCCCCGACTTTGATATCCCTACCAATCCTGAGCAGACCCGCCTTGATTTGCCTGACTTGGACATTGGCAACCTCGACCCTGAGCCTCTATTGGAGATACTGGGCAGGACAAACACAGAGTACCTCAGGCTCCAGACATACGATGATTACTTCAGCGGTATTTGGGATACTGCGCTCACCGACTCCGTGGCCTACGACGGCGAGTCCCTGGACCTAGACATTGGCCTCTGGACCGAGTTTGAGTTAAACAAAATAACCATCACCCCGTTCACGGACACCGGCGGGTACCTGCCTATTCCGTCAAACCCACTATCTATCAATCTAAGCGACCCCGCTAGGTTTTTCGAGGACTCCCAGATATTCCAGGTACAAGACTTACCGGAATCCTACGAGGTAGAGTACATGCTATATGACTTCAGCGAGGAGATGATGAACGCGTCAAGCATCGAGTCAATCCCACAGTACATGGACGTCCCGGACTATCTTGACCAGGACATCAGAGCCCTCGCCGAGGCCATAACCCAGAACACCACCACCGACTATGAGGCCGTCATCGCTCTCGAATCATACTTGGAGAACTATTACGAGTACAACCTCAGTAGCCCAGATCCACCACCCGGCACAGACCCCCTTGAGTACTTCCTGTTCGAGTCAGGGGAAGGTGCGTGCAGTCACTTCAACACGGCCCTTGTCATGATGTCCAGGAGCCTCGGCCTGAGTGCGAGACTCGTAGGTGGTTACTACGTAGACCCACTCGCTGACCAGCAACTAGTATTCCCCATCCAGAGCCACGCATTCACCGAGATACCGTTCCAGGACCTGGGCTGGCTCATCTTCGATGCAACCCCCGGAGCCCAGATACAGGACATGATAGGGGAGATACCTGAGTTCAACCTCACAGATTTCGGGGACCTGTTTGATGATCTCAACTTTACATTCCCAGCAGACCCGCTAAACATCACCCAGGAAAGACTGTTCAGCATCTACGGAAAGACCGGCTCACGGTACCTCCGCGACGGCACCGGCGAGTACTATAACGGTTCGTGGTATCAACCGGTCGGGGTCCCCACGGAGTACACCGGTCAGGTAATAGATCAGGCCATAACGGGCCACGACAGCAACGCGGATTTCAGTTACATCATCGATCCATCATCATCCATCTCGGGGTACCTACCAGGACCTCAGAACCCGACGCAGCTCAACCTAGACGTCAATACCACGTACTACCCAGAGTTCAAGCTCTTTTCAACCGAGACCACTGTGTCCACTGCTTACCGGGTGAGCGGGGTCGAGCACACCTCATCCCAGGAGACTTTTGAAGCAGCCACACTCCACCTATCCACACCGTACCTCCAGATAGAGGACGCTCTCAAGGATCAGTTATTGACACTGGCGATCCAGGTAACGGCATCCGAGACATCAAACTACGCAAAGGTCCAGACCCTAGCAGAGTACCTCAGGGCCGAGTACACCTACAACCTGACCGCCGCTCCAGAACCAGAGGGGGTTGACCCCGTAATCTGGTTCCTATTCCAAGAGCAGGGAGGCATATGCACCGATTTCGCCACCGCGCTGACCTTGATGGCAAGATCAATAGATATCCCAACACGCCTAGTCACTGGCTACCTGGTGGACCCAGACGCAGAGGTCCAGGACGTAGGCCCGATGCAGGCCCACGCGTACACCGAGGTGCTTTTCAATGACCTGGGCTGGGTCATATTTGACGCCACCCCCACGGCGGGTCCTCAGATTGAGATAACCACGGGCAGGACCAAAACGTTCACAAACATAACCCATCAGGACGAGACAGTCACAGTTGGGGGGGAATTTACCGTTGCCGGTTCTGTATTTGACGAGAACGCCACAGGCGTCACGGGGCTCGATGTCCTCGTCTACCTTAAACAGAACAAGGATGAGTCCGGCGTATTATCTGGTCGGGGCGTCATAACAAACGGACTCTTCAACATCACATGCATTTTTCCGGCCAACCTCCCAAACGGCGAGTATATGGTTGATGCACACACTGTCGGGGATGACACGTATATGGACTCCTGGAGCGATCCACCGCTTACGGCGTTCTCAGAGACCAGCTTCATCATAGAGGCACCGGAGAAGGTCGTATCGGGGCGGCCATACACAGTTAACGCTACCCTCATTGACCATGTCACCAACCAGACCATCCCAGATGCTGTGATCACTCTAGCAATTGATGCTGGTGAGTACACGCTGAAGACTGACGCTGGCGGGAGGGTAACCATGTCCACCGAGTCAGAGATTGGTGCCGTTGATCTCACGCTAAGCTGGGAGGGTGCCCAGTACACCTACGGGGCGGAGGACTCCGTTACCATCAGATCAATCCCGCTAAAAGTGGCGTTACCCCCAGAAACCGTGCTTGTGAGGGGTGAGAGAGCCGTCATACGCGGCCAGGTACGTGCCGAGGATATACCTGGGGTTTCCGAGTCCATATCAATGACACTTCTCGGCGATCAAACTCCCTCGGTGACTAACGAGTACGGGGAGTTCTACATCGAAAAAACCATCCCAACCTCCACGGAGACCGGGGCCACACCCCTCAGATTTGAAGTTCTGAGCAACGGAGAAACCATGACCGAGTATGCCCTGGTGAAAGCACGGTCCTCCCTGAAGATGCAGACCCAGGACTCGGGGCAGACCGATACAAAGATGGATGTAACAATCTCACTCAGTGACGACAAGGGGGCACCGCTCGGAGAGAGCCCCGTAGAGATATCTTACAAGTATCTGAATCAGACTGTCACCGAGACTGCCGTAACCGGGATGGATGGGGAGGCTGTGATCCAGGTAACACTGCCCGATAAGACAGGCAAGATAGACTTGAAGGCGTCATATCTGGGTCAGGGATACATGCTCCCGTCATCCGCGACCAAAACTGTCACGGTTATCAAGGTTACCATGTTTCCTTTGTTCCAATTAATAGCGGGGGTACTCCTGGTAGGCGGAGTAGTCGGGCTCCTCTACTTACGTGACCAGAGGAGGACCGGCGAGATTGAAATCGAGGACATTGAGCTGATAAACCAGGCTCAGACAGATCGGTTGCGCATTATTCTACCCGGAATTGAGTCCGAGCTACCAGCCGTATGGGGAGTGAACGAGTCGATGGCTATCCACGGAGGGATGCTCGATGAGGAGAAAACACCATTGAAGGGTGAAACCCTTGCCCTCATCTTCAACGAGAACGAGCTGGTATCCGCTGAGACTGACTCCGATGGCAAGATAGCCTACGAGGGAGAGTTTGACGTGAAAGGAATCCACAGGCTGACCCTTCACCATGAAGGGGAAAACCTCAGGACAGGACTGGACATCAAGATAGTAGATTACAGGGATGAAATCATTCGCCTGTTTAATAACAGGTTCAGGGAGGCAAGGGAACGGTTCCAGTCAATCAATGATAACTACACGGCCAGGGAGTTGTACATGTACCTCAGAGGGGAGACGCCCGAGCCAAGCCATCGGCCCCTTCGGGAACTCGTGTTCATATTCGAGGAGGCAAACTATAGCCTGCACGAGGTCAACCGCGAGCAGTACACGCGGTTCTTCAGGGCCATGAGAATATACAGGGAGGCACTTGATGGAGAAGACGGTTAAGGAGCTGGCGGTCCCAAGTGTGGCCTACATGGTGTCAATTCTGCTCACCGTCTGGTTCCTGGTTCTCCAGCAGATCACAATTCCCTTCTCTTTTCTGGGCATGGATATACAGGTTAACCTGTCATTCCTTGGGCTGCCCCTGACGTTACTCCTAGCCTTCAGGTACATCGCGCTGGTGATCGAGAAACTCCTCGTTGGAGACATCATAGCCCCGCTCGCTAACGGGCTCAGGACCATAAGCATAACTGGGTTTCTCTACCTTCTTTCCGGCTGGTCAGCCATCCCCCTGTGGTTGAGGCCCATCACGGGGTTCCTGTTGTACTCCTCTTTGCTCTCGGTGCTCCACAACGTGATAATCGAGTTCGTCAATGACATCAACCAGCTCTTCGAGCCCATAATAACAAGCATCTACATCCTCATCGTTGGCTACATGGGCAGCAACGCCTGGATTGCAATGTACCCAGCCCTAGAGGCTTCCCTGAGCACCGTGCTATCGGATGCGCTGGCCTCTATCCTCCAGTCCGGGCTAGCCGAGCCCATCAACAACATAATCATAGTGAGCACGGCTTTGACTAGCGTCCTTACCCTGACGGGACTCGGCGCAAACCACCCGAACAGCTACCTCAGGTTCATGAGCAAAAACATCGGGGAGAACATCTCAAAGGTAACGTTCATCAATTTTTCTTTCATCTACTACATCTTCTTCGTGCGGAACTTTTTGTTCAAGTACTCGGGCATCAACCCCCAGTTCATCACTGTGGCCGAGTGGCTCCTCATCTGCGGGGCGTTCTACCTGGGCTACCAGAACCTCAAGGGCTACGCCGAGACCAATAGAGTCCTGAGTGCCATAGCGGCAGAAGGA
>CAYLJH010000099.1:0-7219 GCA_964383685.1 uncultured Candidatus Bathyarchaeia archaeon
GACAGAAATGTACGTTGAAACTCCTTTTCTTTCCATCTAAAATGCACCCTAATATTACATCTATAGATAGCCTTTTAAAAGTTATTCAAAAAAATGTAATAAAAAGTGATTATTTTAGTTTTAAGAAAAGATTCTATCCAATTGAAACCCGTTTACACCTGCTATTAGGCGGCTATGCCTTGAACTAATCAGATGTAACCAAGCTATCAGGGATAAGCAGGGAGAATTCAACCGCCTCCCGCGGGTAATGCCCTCTCCCGTATAAACAGAACAGGCTGTATGTACGTGAACCTGAAAATATTAGCCAAAATTACAGCCCGTGGTTATCAAGAATTGGTGCGGAGGGTGGGACTCGAACCCACGGAGGACTAGTCCATCAGGACCTGAACCTGACCCCTTTGGCCACTCGGGAACCCCCGCATAGAGAAAAATGGTATGGGCTATAGCGTTTTTAAGTATTCCGTGTACGCCGCCGCGTCCATCAGATTAGCCAGGTCGCCCTCAAGGTTGGATGGCTCGATCTTGGCGATCCAGCCCTCCCCGTACGGGTCTGTGTTAATCTTGTCAGGGCTGTCGAGTAGCTCCGCGTTAATTGCAACGACCTTGCCGCCCACCGGGCTGTACATGTCGCTAACCGCCTTGACTGACTCGACCGCGCCGAGCGCCCCGGCCTGGGCGACCTCCGCCCCCATCTCGGGGAGCTCAACGTAGACTATCTCGTGGAGCTGCGCCTGTGCATAGTCATCGACGCCAACGGAAACCGTGCCGTCGTCGTTCTTCTTCGCCCACTCGTGCTCCTTGGTGTAGTACACACTTTCATCAATTTTGTATTCGTCAGCCATTACTTTTCCCTCTTCCACCCGTATACGGAATCATCATAGAAAGGCCGGTGCTTAACTATTTTGCCTTTCAGGTTCCTCTTGCGTACCTTGACGTATAACTCTGTCCCCTTCTTCTTGTACTCTGGTGGGACGTACGCCATGGCTATGCCGACGCCCAGTGTTGGGCTGTGCCCCCCGCTGGTGACGACGCCGATCTCCTCTTCCTCCATGTTGAGGATGGGGTAGCCGTGCCTCGGGATTCCGCGCTCCTCCAGCATGATGCCGACAAGGGTCTTCTTGACTCCCTCGTCCTTCATCTTCTGGATGGCCCTGCTTCCGATGAAGTATCCTGGTTTCTTGAGCTTCACGGTCCACCTGAGGCCTGCCTCCAGTGGGTTGATGCTCTCGTCGATATCGCTGCCGTAGAGCCATAGACCGGCCTCAAGCCTGAGGCTGTCCCTTGCCCCTAGTCCACAAGGGGTAGCTCCGGCGGCGATGAGGTCCGCCCAGATCTTCATTGCCTTCTCGGGGCTGTCAATTGGGCAGTCTGGGACGTATATCTCGAAGCCGTCCTCGCCGGTGTAGCCGGTGCGCGCCGCCATCACTTCAATACTGCTGATTGTCAGCTCGGCTACGTTGAACCTCCCGATCTCGTCAAGTTTCTTCTCGGTGAGCTTCTGCATGACCTCCTGGGCCTTTGGCCCCTGGACCGCGATCATGGCGTAGGTGTCGCTGACGTCCTCCAGCTTGACCTTAAAGTCCTTGCTGTTTTTCTTCAGCCATTTGAAGTCCTTCTCCCTGCCGCTCGCGTTGTACACGATCCAGTATTTCTCGTCGTTGATCTTGTAAACGATGAGGTCATCGACGATGCCGCCTGATGACTTGCACATAACTGTGTACATTCCGCCGTTTGGCTCAAGTTTAGAGACATTGTTCGTGACGATATAGTTGAGGAACCTCTCAACATCCGGGCCTGTGGCCCATGTCCTGCCCATGTGACATGTATCGAAGATGCCGCACGAGTCTCGTACAGCCTTGTGCTCGGCCTGGATGCCCTCGTACCAGACAGGCATAGCGTATCCACCGAAATCGACAACATTTCCATGCTCGGCGTGATACTCGTATAGATGAGTTTTCTTTAAATCCAATGGGATTACCGTATGCTAATCCACCAAATGAGGTTTAAAACTATTGTCAGGATTTTTTCTTTCCGTTGGGCTTGACGGATACGGCGTCTGTCCCAAAGGCCAGTTTCTTTCCACACGCTGGGCACTTTCCCTCAAACTTCTTGATGACATCCTGCGGAGATTTCAAAAGGTCTCCCTCGTATAGAACCTCGTCACATTCCTTGCATACAATTTTCTGTGGCATTAATTCCCCTCAGTAGTATTTGTTATCGTGGATTTCCATTAATAAAGTCTGGTTTTTTCTGGGAGGGAAAAAGGATTATATGATAAGCGGCATTCATTTCCCGCAAGAGGATTACTATGTCAAAAAGGGTCAAGAGGAAGAAGAGTAGCAGGATCGAGATTCCGAAAAGGTACCTGCAGGCTGGCGTGGTTATGTTTTGCATATTCATCCTCGGTGGCGGATTCTACAATATTCTAGAGAACCCTCCATCAATTATCCCGCTCCAGAACGGTTACAGCTCCCTCCATCCATACTTTACCAGTCAGACATCAACTGAGGGATACGTTGTGATGCTCACAAACCTGTTCATCTTCATGGGTTTCTGGATGATCCACAAAAGCACCCAGGTGACCTATGACACGACAGGGGCGAACAGGTGGCTTATGGCGGGCATCGTTGCGGTGCTCACCGGGATCGCGTCGAATTACGCGCTGATCCAGATCAAGCAGTCAATCCTATAGACTCAGCGAAACCGTTTAGAGTCCATAATACTTCTTTGTATGGATTAACATTGAAAAAGATAGGTTTCATCGGTATCGGCTTGATGGGCGCGGGTATGTCCAAGAACCTGCTGAAGGCAGGCTACGAGGTTACGGTCTGGAACAGGACGGAGTCCAAGACCAAGCCGGTCGTCGAGGCGGGGGCCAAGCTGGCCAAGAGTCCAAAGGAGGTCGCTGAGAACAGCGACATCGTGATCAGCATAGTGACGGGCAGCAAGGACGTGGAGCAGGTGCTGCTGGGTGATAACGGGGCTATCCACGGCGCTAAGAAGGGCGACATATTCATCGACATGAGTACAATCAGCCCCATCACCACCAAGGCGGTTGCCGAGGAGTTGGCGAAGAAGGGCATAGAGATGCTTGACGGCCCTGTTAGCGGTGGGGTCATCGGAGCGAATAACGGTGCGCTGAGCATCATGGTCGGGGGTAAGCCCGAGGTGTACGAGGAGTGCAGGCCAATCCTTGAGGCCATGGGCAAGACCATCACGTACATCGGCGGGAACGGCGACGGTCAGGTATGCAAGGCAGTTAACCAGATCCTGGTTGGAACGGCCATGCTGGGTGTCGCGGAGGCACTTGTTTTCGCGGCCAAGGCAGGCGTTGACGTGGCGAAGGTTCACCAGGCGGTCTCGGGCGGGGCGGCAGGTGGATGGCAGCTCACAAACAACGGCGCGAGGGTACTGAAGGGCGATATGAGTCCAGGGTTCAAGATCAAGGACTACCTCAAGGACCTGGGCATCATCATGGAGACGGCTGACGCAAACAAGATGCCGTTGCCGGCGACTAGCCTCGTGCTCCAGATGTACAGGCACTGCCAGGCAAAGGGTATGCTTGACAATGGGACACAGGCCGTGGTAAGGGCTGTCGAGAAGCTGGCCGGGGCATCCGTCGTTTAACCCTTTATTATTGATGGGATATCCTTGGGGTTCTCGAATACGTGGAACCCCTCCATTTTTTCAAGTCTTCTAACGTTTTCGGCGTCCTCCTTTCTCACCCTCAGCTTTAACGTGTCGCCGTTGGGTAACGTCGTGGTTATCACGCCCTCCCTGAAATCAACGGGCATGATGTAGACGGGCACAAAACCCTTGACCGCCTGTATCGCTGCGTTGGAGATCAGGGTATCAGCTATCCCGACTGCGATCTTTGCAACCGTATTCCCGGTAACCGGCGCGATGATGAGGAGATCGTATTTTCCGGTCTGGAGCTTGCCCGAGATAAACGGTGTGTTTGCGTCCCTCTCAACGAGGTATTTATCGAACCCATCTTTGAGCTCGGCATCGAGTTTGTAGAACTTGGAGACCTGCTCCGCAGCCTTGGAAAGATATAGGTCGATCCTGAGTTCATCGCCGTGCTCCTGCTTCAGGGCTTTCATGACTTCGTATGTTTCCCTGAACTTGTCCCCGCTCCCAGTCAACCCCCAGGCTATCCTCATTTTTCCCTCTCCATGTACTTTGTTAGCCGTTTCAGCGTCTTATCGAGCGCCCTGAAGCCCTCTTCGTCCTCTTTCACGCCGTCCAGTGTGTCCTTTGACCAGAATGATGCGCCCAGGTTGGCACCGAAGAAGCCGCCGCTCACGGGTACCGCCCCGCTCATGGTGTAATAGTTCAGTATCTGCTGGATGGCGTGCTCCTGGCCGCCGGCCCTGTCCCCACCGACTGCTATCGCCACGCCTGGCTTGTACCTCAGCCACTTGTTGTTTGACGCGAAAAGGGCACGAGATCTATCCATCACGGTCTTGAGCTGCCCGCTTACACTGCCGTTGTACACTGGGGTCGCGAAGACGTATGCTTCAGCCTGCTCAAGGAGTGTAACGAGCTCACTCATATCGTCGTTGAACGCGCAGCCCTCCCCCTTGAGGCAGTAGTTGCAGTGGGTGCAGAAGCCAATTTTCTTGCCCCTGACGCCCCAGAACGTTGTCTCGTACCCCGCGAGTTCAAGCTGGTCAAGTGCCTTTCGCAAGACATACTCGGTGGCCTGATTCCGTGGACTGCCTGAAACCCCTAAAATCATCTGATCAATGGTCTGCTCGGGAATGTATATCAGTTATCCCGTTTTCGGTCACAGTTTTTAAACAACAGTACATCATTGAGGGTGAATAAGTTGTCCCTCCGAGTCCTCTTCAACCCTATTAACAGGGAGATAACAGCCGAGAAAGGGGACACGCTGCTTGACCGCATGAGGGAGGAGGACGTGCACATCGAGGCGATATGCGGCGGCAAGGGCTTTTGCGGGAAATGCAAGGTAATTCTTGAGAAGGGGAAGGTCGAGAAAAAGTCAACCATCCCGGACAAGATGCTCTCTGAAGAGGAGCTGGACGGCGGGTACTACCTGGCATGCATGGTGAGGCTGGTGGAGGACTGCGTTTTCACGATACCCACCGAGAGCAGGATAGAGAACCCCAAGATACTCATCAACACGGAGCTGGAGATACCTAACCCGGCCCCTGCGGTGACAAAGTACCTCCTGAGACCGAAGGCCAAGTCCAGCAGCCTGCTTCTGAGCTACCGAAAACTGGATCTAATCGACTACACGGGAACGGCCCCAAGGGTCTCCGATGAGGTCTACGGGAGGGTATCAAAGCTGGGCGACCAGGTCACCGTCACGGTTTCCAGGACGAACGGTTTCCCCGAGATAATCAATGCCGAGGAGGGCGATACAAGGGACAAGAACTATGGCATCGCCATCGACATCGGAACCACTACACTGGTCGCAATCCTGGTGGACCTGAACACCGGGGAGATCATTGGCAGGAACTCTGCCATGAACAGCCAGATCACCTACGGGGAGGACCTGGTGACTAGGACGGCCATCGCGCGCAAGAAGGAGGGCTTGAAAAAGCTCCAGAGGACGGTGGTCGATTCCCTGAACAAGGTCATCCTGGGTATGCTTGAGGCGGCGGATGTCTCGCCTGACGAGGTGAACGACATCTCCGTTGGCGGTAACACGGTAATGAACCACCTGTTCGCCGGCCTAGAGTCGGGCTACCTTGAGATAGCCAACATCGAGGTGTCAAGGGACCCCATTATAATCAAATCAAGGGATGTGGGCCTCGCAGTTAACCCAGAGAGCTACATCTACTGCGTCCCAAACGTCAGCAGGTTCCTCGGAGGGGACGCCGTTGGTGATGTAATCGCCTCAGGCATGCACATGAGCGAGGACATGAGCCTCATGGTGGACCTGGGCACAAACGGGGAGATCGTGTTCGGCAACAACAAGTGGCTGTTCTCGTGCAGCTGCGCCAGCGGACCAGCCTTCGAGGGGGAGGGAGTGCGCCACGGGATGAGGGCCGCGGTTGGAGGTATCGACCACATCAAGATCGACCCTGAGACCAAGAAGGCACATGTCTCAACAATTGGGGACGCGCCGGCCAAAGGGATATGCGGATCGGGGCTCATCGACCTGATCGCCGAGGTCTACAGGACGGGCATCATGGATTTCTCGGGCAAGTTCGCCCCAGGTTTGCCGTATATCAGGGAGGGAAAGTGGGGGCTTGAGTACCTCGTCGTCCCCGCGGAGGAAACCAGCGTGGACAGGGACATCGTGCTGACGCAGGGGGACCTTGACTATGTCATCGACTCGAAGGCCGCGGCGTGCGGGGCAATTACAGTGCTCATGAAAAAGCTCAGGATCGGCGTCGAGGACACCAAGAACATCTACCTGGCGGGGGCGTTTGGGACCTACACTGATATGGGCAGCGCCACGACGCTGGGGATTTTCCCAGAGTTCCCCAACGGGGAGTACCACCCGCTGGGCAACGGCTCACTATCAGGGGCATACGCTACCCTCTTGTCAGTTGACAAGCGGAAGGAGGCGGCTGAAGTCGCCAGGAACATGGTCTACGTGGACCTTCTTGTTGACCTTGAGTTCATCGAGGAGTACAGCAAGGCGCTTTACATACCGGGGGACAAGGAGTACTTCCCCTCGTTAGGTAAACCCTGAAAAACCACGGAATCAAGATAGTTTAGATAATCCATGGTAGACCACAAGGGCACAGTTGTTGTAACGGGAAGGGGCGGCACTGGCAAGAGCACGTTCACCTCCATGATGGCCAGGTTTTTCGGGGAGAAGGGCGTGGAGCCAGTCCTTATGGTGGACTCGGACCCCGATGAGAGCCTCGCCGAGATGCTGGGGATTGACCTGGAAGCGGACGGGAAGAGGAGCATCGCTGATGTCCTCTCGGAGATCCTTGAGACAAGGAAGATGACCACCATGAGCGGCATGACGCCCACGGAGAAGATTGAGCCATACATCTTCCAGGAGAGCCTATGGGAGGGGCGTAGCTTTTACGACTTCATCGGCATCGGGACCAAGTGGATCGAGGGCTGCTACTGCCTTCCCGATAGATCTCTTGGCCAGATCATGGACAGGTGGGGTAAAAACTACGCGTACGTGGTGGTTGACAGCCCAGCGGGCGTTGAGCACCTCAACAGGAGGATAACAAAGAAGGTGAAGGACGTGTTCAGCATCCTGGATCCCTCCAAGAAGAGC
>CAYLJH010000100.1:0-7208 GCA_964383685.1 uncultured Candidatus Bathyarchaeia archaeon
AGGGCGGGGAGCCGCTGGAGGGCAGAATAGAGTCACTTAGGACGATTTACAGGCTAGGTGCAAGGTCCCTCACACTTACCCACTTCCCCCGTAATGACCTGGGCGATGGCTCTGGGGCTGACTCTGGTTCACACCTCACGGATTTCGGCAGGAAGGTCATTGAGGAGATGAACGGGCTGGGGATGGTCGTTGATATCAGCCACCTGAACACAACAGGTTTCTGGGACGTGATGGATATCTCGATGGACCCGGTTCTGGCCACTCACAGCAACTGCAAGGCGCTCTGCAGCCACCACAGGAACCTTGATGACGACCAGATCAAGGTGATGGCCGAGAAGGGAGGGGTTATCAACCTGAGTTTCTGCGCCGGGTTCATAAAAGACGGGGTTGGTTTCGATAACCCAGAAGCACTGAAAAAGGTCACGATCCTGGACTGGCTCGACCACCTCGATCACGCGGTTGAGTTGGTCGGCACCAAACATGTTGGTATTGGTAGTGATCTTGACGGTGGGTGCGGTTTCCCAGGGCTTGATGATATCACAAAGTTCCCCGATTTGACCCAGGGAATGGTCTACAGGGGCTACTCGGATCAGGATATCTCCAAGATTCTGGGCGGGAACAACATGAGGGTCTTCAAGAAGGTCCTGACCTAACGATCTTCATCTCTACGTTTTTATCAAATAGTTGGATATTCTTTCAGGATATGTATGGTTAAAATCTACCATGATAGGGACGCGGATCTTGAGACCCTGAAGGGCGAGGTCATCGCAGTTGTTGGATACGGGAATCAGGGTCGGAGTCAGGCGCTCAACATGAGGGACAGCGGCTTGAAGGTTATAGTGGGGAACATCAGGGACAGGAGCTATGACCATGCCAAGGAGGACGGCTTTGAGACGTACCTGATCCCCGAGGCGGTGGAGAAGGCTAGCATAGTGTTCATCCTGCTGCCTGACGAGATCCAGCAAGGAGTTTACAAGGAGTCCATCGAGCCCCATCTGGACAAAGGTGACGCCATTGTGTTTGCCCACGGGTACAACCTTCACTACGGCTTCCTGTGGCCCAGGGATGATATCGACGTTCTAATGGTGGCTCCAAGGATGGTGGGCAAGTTCGTCAGGGAGCTCTACG
This sequence comes from uncultured Candidatus Bathyarchaeia archaeon, assembly GCA_964383685.1. Taxonomy (GTDB): domain Archaea; phylum Thermoproteota; class Bathyarchaeia; order TCS64; family TCS64; genus RBG-16-57-9. Next base: position 1,129 of record CAYLJH010000100.1, read on the forward strand.
AGAAGGGAAGCGGGGCTCCAGTCTTCTTCTACGCGCACCAGGATGCCACCGGTAGGGCACAGGAGCGTGTCCTTGGGTTATGTAAGGCGATCGGGGCCACTAGGGTCGGCGCGATGGAGGTAACGGTTGCCGAGGAGACGGAGCTGGACCACTTCAGCGAGCATTTTATCGCCCCCATGATCAGCAAGACCTTGATTATGAGCTACGAGGTGCTCACCGAGATGGGCTACACGCCTGAGGCGGTGTTGATGGAGACCTATATGAGCGGGGAGCTAGGTGAGGTGATGTCCAGCCTGGCCAAGGATGGCCTGGTGGCCCAGTTACCGTTCCACAGCCGCACCAGCCAGTACGGCCAGCTCCTTTACGGTGAATCCGTGATGGGCGACGAGTACAGGGATGTCATCAGGGATATAGTCGAGGAAATCCGGAACGGCAAGTTCGCTAAGGACTGGCAGGTGGAGCAGATGCTGGGCTACCCCGTCTTCAACAAGCTGCTTGAGAAGGCGCTTGCCCACCCCATCAACGAGGCCGAGGCAAAGCTCAAGGAGCAGATAAAGCTCCAGTTTGAGTAAACCTCTGTTTCTTGCCCCTTTTTTAATAACAGTAGGCCGTAAATTCTGGAAAAAAAATTCCAGCTGCATTGTGTCAGGTAACCTGACATAAGGGGAAAAAATGAAGGTCATTATGAGTGGTTACCGTATATATCGCGAAAAAAAATTTCTGATTGCTTGGGTCAAGTGGGTACGATAAGAGAAAAAAGCAATTCCCGTCACTGGTATTAACGCGAAAAAAATTATTTTTCCGGTGGGTTTGCATCAAGTAACCTGACATAAGCGATATTTTGGTACTACCTGTGCCTACTGGTTGCTACTTGGTGCCTTTTTTTTAAGGGGAAAGGGTGGGTACCGCGTGGGATGAAGGGGCCCGGTGGTACTTTGGAGGTTGGGGCGGGAACCCAATCCCAGTTTGATTGTTTGAGTGGGTTTGATCCAGACTCGAACTGAGGATAAAATAAAGGATTAGGTGTTTAGTTCTGGGTGTTCTTCCATGTATTTCATCAGCGCATTGTAGATATATTCTGTTTCGCTCCAGACTCTTGGAGTGTTCCAATACTGCCTCCACTTATCGATAATTGGTATGTTTTTTTCCCAAAACATTTTGACTTGACTCGATAATAGCAAGGCTACGAAACGAATATCCAGCAGCTCTTCTCTAACAAGAACCCCCACCCCTTCTAAAACGAATCCAACCAAACCATATGCGTCTGCAAACTCGGTGGCCATGTTTTCTCTATCAAAAATCAATTCTTTAAATTCTTCATAATTGTTCCATGTCGTTTTGAAAATAACATTAGTAGCCTTTCGGTATGGAGCGCTTGCGAAGGTGTTGTTGTATATCCCCATGAATAGTTGAGCTTGTCTTGTCTCAAGGGATAATTGTTGATTTTTCTGCTGGTTTCTCAAGGTCATTATGTAGTAGGATATTCCTATGAGGAGTCCTGCTGTCTGGAGGGTGCTTAGTATCATTTGATAGGTTATCTCAGCCATCTTGATTCACAATATGAGTTATAGAGATGTTTGGATAAAATATTCGATTAAAAATTAAGAGCTCTCATAAATTGCGTCCTGACGAGAACATGTTTTATGTAATATGAGCCAAAACTCATGCTGGAGATATGATTTCACGTGTTTGAAATTCTTCATATACTCACAATTAGAGCCGATCCTTCAACCGTATACAGGGCCATAACGGAGGAAGATGGACTAGCTAAATGGTGGACAGACCAGGTGAAGGCAAGGCCAGAAGAAAATACTATAGCCGAGTTCAGTTTTGGTGAAAAATACCACAACAAGATGCGTATTACCAAGCTGGGAAAGGATCAGGTCGTCGAGTGGCTGGTCCTTGAAGCCCATGAGGAATGGCTGGAAACAAGGATATCGTTTAACCTGGAGGAGGATGGAGAAAACACAATCTTTCGCTTTAATCATGGTAACTGGAGAGAGAAAACAGATTTTTTCGCTCATTGTAACTATAACTGGGCCTGGTACCTGAACAGCCTAAGACTTTACTGTGAGACCGGTGAGGGATTGCCATATCCGATGAGGTCTGATCACATTCCATAGTTTTTAAGTAAATAATCATCCACCATTTATGTGGGTAAAATCGTAGGTAGGGTGTTATTTTATTCTCAAAAGCTCCCAGCTGTCCCCGTACTCGGACACATTGAGCGCCGGCCCGTTTTCCTGTATTACAAACGAGTCCTCGTAATGTACGCGTATGCTGTCGGACGCGACGTGGCTGGGCTCCATTTGGAAGACCATGCCCGGCTCAAGAACCCAGTCACCGTGGAACGGGGCCAGGAAAGGAACCTCGTGTCCGTTTAGACCTATACTGTGACCGATGAAGTACCTGGGGTATTTGAGTCCGTGCGACTCGTAGGACCGCTTGGCGGCGTCGTGGGCGGCTTGTACCTTCGCCCCGTTCACCATGACCTCGGCCGTGTCCCACATCTGTTTGATGATAACCTCGTATGCCCTCCTCTGCTCACCATTGGGCTCGCCGACGACTGCCATTCTTGAGATATCCGAGACGTAGCCCTTCCAGACTCCGCCCACATCAACGTGTACCATATCCCCCTCCTTCAGCCTATAACCACCGGGTACGTGATGTGGCTCCATGACGTTCTGGCCGGCGGCGAGGTTAAGGAACGCGATGCGGCCAGCCCCATAATCCTGAATTAATTCCATGAGGTTTCGCGCTACTTGAGATTCGGTGTCACCTAGGCTCGCCATCTCAAAGGCGGTTGAGATCGCTTTTGCGGTCGCCATGTTTGCATCAGACAGGATACGCAACTCTTCAGCGGACTTAACAGCCCTCAATCTGTCAAAAATTGCCTCGCACCCGACAAACTTGACTTCTGGAAGTATCTCACGGACGTAGTCGTAGCTTGACCCCGCCACATTTAGAACTTCTAGTCCGATTGTCAAGTGGTTGAGTTCTTTCTCTCGTATAACCTTGGAGACCGCATCCCATACTTTGTTCGGGGTCCACTCGCCGCCATCGTATAGACGCACATCCTTTATCCAGCTGGTTTTCCTTGCGGTGATGTCCTCCCCGGCACCGCTCCCGGATGGGTGAACGAGGATGACAGGGTCTCCGTCGAGGGGCAGGATAACCGGTGCTAGCCTTAACGGGATACCTGCCGTGACGCCTGAGCTGTATAGTACGTTTTCACGGGAGGTGGCTATGATGCAGTCCAGTCCCCTTTCCTGCATCATCTTCCTTATTTTCTTCAGATCAAGCATGATTTCTCAACTCGGTGCAACGCGCGTAGTTATAATGTTCAATTATCGGTATAAAATACAGCCCCACTGGGATTGTGGGGTAAGAGGCAGGGATTTTGATTAGAGGTCGAACTTTTTTATGGTCTCCTCTAGGGTATTTTCAAAGATTTTAAGTCCCTCGTCAACCTGATCCTCGGTGATTATCAGCGCTGGCATCATCCTGATTATGCTGGTCCCCCAGCTTGAGCTCAGGATAAGCCCGTTTTTTTTCACCTTGTCAGTGAAGTACTGCATCGGGTTCTTATCGGGGTCCTTCTTCTCTTCCTTGTCCAGCTCCTTGGGGACCAGGCTCTCCTTGCTCTCCCTGTCCTTGACCAGCTCGACGCCCATGAACAGCCCCATGCCGCGTACGTCACCGATTATAGGTTTCCGCTCCATCATTTCCTTGAGCTTGCCCATCATGTACGCTCCCATCTTGGCAGAGTTCTCCACCAGGTTCTCCTCCTCGTAGTGATTGATGACCGCTATCGCCGTGGCGCAGCTCACTGCGTGGCCGCTGTAGGTGTAACTGTGGGGGAAGCCCTTCTCGTTAAAGTGGTCCGCCAGCTTCTGGTTGATGACGCAGGCACCTAGTGGGATATAGCCACACGTGATGCCCTTGGCGTAGGTCACGATATCGGGCACTATTCCCCAGTGCTCGTAGGCGAACATCTTGCCAGTCCTTGCGAACCCAGTCATAACCTCGTCGAATATTAGGAGAATCTTTTTCTCGTCACATATCTCCCTGATCCTCTTCCAGTACCCGTCTGGGGGTACCACCTGCCCCGCCCAACTGCATATTGGCTCGGCCATGAACGCGGCCACCGTGCTCTCGCCCTCCTTCTCGATGGTGTACTTGAGGAACTCGGCGCAGTACAGATCACAGCCCGGGTACTCCTTCTTGTAGGGGCACCTGTAGCAGTACGGGGACGCTATGTGCTTGAACTCCTCGAATATACTGAGTCCCTTGCTCTGCCTGTTACGCGCGGACCCGCCAACCGAGACCATCCCGTAAGTTGACCCGTGGTACGCGTCCCAGAAACTAATGATCTTAGGGGCCTCCCTGTAGAGTTGGGCAAGCTTGATGGCCACCTCGTTGGCCTCCGTCCCGCTGTTCCCGAAGAATGATTGGGTCAGCTCGGGCGCGGTAATCTCAGCTAACTTTTTGGCTAAAGCGATCTGGGGCTCGTTATAATAGCTTGGGCTCGCATAAGCCAGGCTATCAAGCTGTTTTTTCGCCGCCTCGATTGCGACCTTGTTGCCTAACCCAATATGGACGTTGAAGAGCTGGCTGATGAAATCGATGTACTTCTTGCCGCTCGCGTCCCACATGTAGATGCCTTCCCCTCTCGTCATCACAATGGGCTTGGGGCCATCTGGTCTAGGCTCCCACCGCTGAACTAGAAACTTGCTCGCTTCCTCACGAAGCGTGTCCGATTTTTTCTCTGAGAAATCAGTCACAGAATCACAGAGAAATATGGACTGATGAGGGTTTAAGATTTATTAGAGGATCACAAATCTATTCTCTTCTTATCGTTCCAGTACCATGTATGGTCGCAGCACTCGTGTCCCTCCATGAGGGTTTTGGATCGACGGAGCTTGATATTGGGGTGGCTTGCCTGGGCGTAGGCATGATCTGGGTTGCATACCATCAGGAAGCCGAGTTCAGCTGCGTCAAGCTCCTTAAACACCCCTCGTAGAGGCATCTTGAGACATTAAGGGAAAGCTTGGTTTCTGATTCGTGGGGGTAAGTGAGCTCCACAATGTTCCTGAAGCTGGGCTGCTCGTTCTCTTCCTTCTCCATCCTGACAAAATCAGTGAACTTGTTCACCGGGTTCTGTACTAGCTCAGCCTTGACCATTTTCGTCATATCATTGTAGAACGCGTCCCTGATGATTTCGTGGGCCCGCTCCTTGCCCAAGGTCTTTTCCAACTCCCTCGCCAGAACCACGGCGTTCACGTACCTGGCTTTGATGTACTCCCTGTATGAAAGCTCCTTAACGTCCCTGTCAACGTGCCCGCTGTTACCCTTCATGTACTTCAAGCCCAAGTACGCGAAAACACGTTAAATGATTTATCCAATAACCCATATCCTGACAAACTTATTATCATCCAACCCGTAATCAAGGTCATGGTAACCTGCGAGCTCTGCAACCAGACCGGTGACAATCTTAGCCTCAGGGAGGCAGCACACAAGGACCTTGGAAAGAAATGGGTCTGCGGTGACTGCTGGACATGCCTGTACGATAAGAACAGCATGGTCTCGGGAACAACTGGCGGGGGAGGCACCTTCAGCTGCGCAGGCGGATGCGCCGGGTGCAGGAACGCCTAAACGTTCAATAGTTTTATCCTTTCAAATCCTGCATCTTACCCATGAAGACCCTAGTAGTGTATGACTCAGTTTTCGGGAACACTGAAAAAGTCGCCCTCAAGATAGGTAAAGAGCTAGGAGCAGAGACAATCAAGGTCACCGAGGCCAGCTACGACCAGTTGATTGGGTTGGACTGTCTCGTAGTTGGCTCACCGACCAGGGCGTTCAACCCCACCAAGGAGATAACAAGCTTCTTGAAGGGAATCCCGTCGTCCTCGCTAAGTGGGATAAAGGTGGCATCCTTCGATACAAGGATGGACATTAAGAAAGTCGATAACGCGGTTCTATCCTTCATGGTCAAGTTCTTTGGATACGCGGACAAACCGATAGAAAAACAGCTCAAGAAGAAAGGAGGCATCATCGCCGTCCCATCTGATGGTTTCATT
>CAYLJH010000101.1:0-7187 GCA_964383685.1 uncultured Candidatus Bathyarchaeia archaeon
AGGAGGAGGAGCTTTTAGACCTCAAGGAGACCCTTTCCAGCCTCGACATCGACGGCATCATAACGGGGGCAATAGCCAGCAAGTACCAGGCGGACAGGGTTAACCGGCTCTGCGAGGAACTGGGTCTGACCCATTTTTCACCCCTCTGGGCAAGGGACCGGGAGGAACTCCTCCACGAGATGCTGGGCAGCGGCATGGAGATCATATTCTCAGCAGTGGCGGCCCACGGGCTAGACCAGAGCTGGCTCGGGGAGACATTAACCCAGGAGAGGATAGCGAAACTCAGGCTCCTCAGCGACAGGTTCAGCGTAGACATGTGTGGCGAGGGCGGCGAGTACGAGAGCCTCGTCGTGGACGCCCCCTGGTTCAGCCGGCGCATCCAGATTCTAGACGCCGAGAGTACCTGGGACGGCGTCAGCGGCAGGTACGAGATAAAAAAAGCCCAACTAGTGGACCGATAAAAACTAATTAAATATAAGTGGGCAATCATCTTCAGGTTGTGAGAGGAGAACGCGGTGATGTCCCGCCAAACAGCATAGGCCGAAAGGCCCTTAACGATTTATTCAGCTGTAGCTCCGCCGCATTTAACAAACCCAGCGACGGCAATGGACCACGCCCATTTTCCCAAGAAGTGAATAAACGATGAGCGAGAAAAATATAGAAGTAGTGTCAGAGGCCCTCAAGGCAGAGGAGAAGCAGAAAAGCTACTGGCACATCCTAGACACCGACGGAAAGCTCTGGAAGTTCGACGAGTTCGACTTCAAGGGCCACGACAACCTCCGCAAGTTCAGCGGATATGAGTACGAGAAGGACAGGTCCGTCACAGGGGCTTCACCGCACATAGCGCTCATGCGCAGCCTGGAGCTGGTGGACTATGAGCCGGCCTCCGATCCAGGGAACTTCCGTTACTACCCCAAGGGCAGGATGATCAAGGCGTTGCTGGAGACCTACGTCACCAACATGATCCACGCGTACGGTGGGATAGAGGTAGAGACCCCCCTCATGTACAGCATGGAGCACCCCACACTCAAATCATACCTAAACAGGTTCCCGGCAAGGCAGTACACCATAGAGTCAGACGACACAAGGTACTTCATGAGGTTCGCAGCGTGCTTCGGCCAGTTCCTCATGAGCCACGACGCCACCATCAGCTACAGGAACCTGCCCATGAAGATCTACGAGATGACCCGTTACAGCTTCAGGAGGGAGCAGCGGGGTGAACTCACGGGGCTAAGGCGTCTCAGGGCTTTCACCATGCCAGATGTCCACGCCTTTTGCAAGGACCTGGACCAGGCAAAGGACGAGTACAAGAAACGGTTCAAGCTGAGCCAGGACGTACTAGAGGGAATCGGCCTCGAAAGGTCAGACTATGAGCTAGCGGTCAGGATGATCAAGGACTTTTGGCAGGAGAACATGGACTTGGTCAAGGACCTGGTAAAGTCACACGGAAAGCCCGCCCTCATCGAGCTGTGGGACGAGCGCTCGTTCTACTATGTGATCAAGTGGGACATGAACTTCGTGGACAACCTGGACAAGGCATCAGCCCTGGCCACCGACCAGATCGACGTGGAGAACGGCGAGCGCTACGATATCAAGTTCATGGACGAGGACGGCGTGCAGAAGCACCCCTACATACTCCACTGCAGCCCAAGCGGAGCAATCGAGAGGGACATCTACGCGCTACTGGAGAAGGCGGCCTTTGATATGAAGAAAGGCATCAAGCCGAGCCTGCCCCTTTGGCTGGCCCCCAGTCAGGTTAGGATCATCCCAGTCAGCACCGATTACGTTGAGCTGGCGGACAAGATCAGGGAACAATTCAGCAGGGTCCGTGTCGATATCGACAACAGGGACGAGACCGTCGGCAAGAAGATCAGGGAGGCCGAGAAGGAGTGGGTCCCATACATCATGGTCGTCGGCGAGAAGGAGGCAGACGTTGAAACGTACGGGATACGAGTCAGGGGACAGAAGAAACCTGACCAACTGAGCATCCAGGAACTACAGGAAAGGATACACGGAATCGTCGGCGACAAGCCATACAGGCCGGTCCCACTTCCCATCTACCTGCAGGACAGACCAAAGTTCGTAGGTTAAAACCCTAGGAGTTGTGACGCCAGCGCTCTATCTGGGTGCTCTTTTTGCTCCCTTTTTTATAATCCTTGTAGTGAGTCTTGCAAAGGTACGCCCTCTTTGCGCCCTCGGCGTCAAGCCCAGCATCTTTAACCTTCCCAATATCGATGGAGCGGAGAGCGCCCTCATCGCATCCCTTGACGCTGCATTTCGCACCCTTACCTATCTTTCCCATATTAAAGCACTAGTACAGATACCAAGGAAGGTCCAGTATAAACCCTATCCATCGGTGCCCGAGTTGAAACCAGCAACAACGCTTGAGGCCCGCTCAAGGCACTCTAGCGCTACCTCGTACTCGGGAAAACTATTCAGACCGCACTCGGGGGAGACAACAGCTATCCGCTCACTCCCGAAGAACTTGGAGATCGTTTCAAGTCTCTTCCTCATGAGCCCGGTGTCCTCAAGGAAAATATACGGATCGATCGTTGCTTTCCGCAACCCCGTCCATACCTCACCTATCTTCTCGGGGATATTCCCTGTAAACCCCTGGGCCACGTAATAATTCTCTATCAATGTATCAAACTGGGTTACCCCGATAGCCGCCCACAGGCGCTTATCGGTCTCCTCAAGCTTCTCCTTCACGGACTCCTGCGTGTAGAGGGGATCACCAACATGACTAGCGACAATATCCAGGTACTCGACATCCCAGAACAGGTTCTCGGAGGTGTTATGGAGGTGCATACTGGTATCAGCGCCATGTGACTTAGCGACATAACAGATCTTATCCCATGCCCTCCTCAAAGCCTCACGCCCATCGGTGCCGTAATCCAGGAGTGGATCGTTCATAAACCCAAGCACGGGCTCATCCACACTAAGGTGCGATACCTCCGCGCTACCGTTCTTGAACAGGGATGCCTCAAGGATATCAGCGAGCGCCTCAGCCAGCTCCAAGTATAGACTGGGAGTCTTGAACTGGAAAAAGCTGGCCAATGTATACGGACCCGTGACACAGACTTTGACACAGACCTTGTCACGTCCAGATGCCGATTTTATCTCCCTAGCCTCCCGTCTAATAGCTTCTGTTTCTGGAATAGCCGCGCCCGGTTTCGCCTTGATGCCGTTCACAGCGTGTAACGCCCCGTCGATCCTCTCGATGCCGTCCATGAGCTCAAAGTACATCTCGTTCATGTCCCTGAACTGGGGATAGTTTGGGACATCCACGCCCACCTTGAGCTTGTCGATGAAAGAGGAAACAACTGCCTCCTCGAAATCCACGTAATCCTCGTTATTAATGCCAAGGAACGGGATCAGGCTGTTCGCCTTCCGTGCCCCACTGCGGATAATATCCAAGTCTATCCTTGAGGGAACACTACCGATATCAGAGCTGTACATGGGTTATCGCATTGGTAGTACGGTATAAATTAATGTATTCCTATCGTACAGGAATAATCAAATTCCTTATGATTGTAAGAATAAGTCCACGTTTACCCTCCGCAATAATAGAAAGGTGTATATCCCAGAACCTCGGATGCTCCACGTCATGACCAACCTTAACGTCGCCGTTCTGGGGAGCCCTGGATATTCAAGGGAGCTTGGGAAGAAAGGCACCGAGTCCGATATCACCCTCTATAACATGAAGAAGGGCGAGACCACGGTCACAATAATCGAGGCGTCAAAGTACCCGGAAAAGATACAGAGCCTGTTCTATGCAGCGAGTTTCGGCGATTTCATCATTCTGGTCGTGGACGAGATCAACGCATCATTTGGTGAAACGGTCCTGATGCTTGACTGCCTTGGGAAGAAGGAAGGAATCATCATTCCAAGAAACTATATCACGGAGGAACAGATAGGCCGGTTCATCGTGGGGACAGCTGTGGAGGGGTATGAACTTATGGAAGAGAACCTCCCGATGTTAAGGGAGTTAATCATGGGCAAGGCCGAGGCGCTGGTCAAGGGAGAGGATTCGCCCACCGGCGGTGTAGTGATCGACCACTATTTCAACGTCAAGGGTATCGGGACAGTGGCCCTCGGGGTTGTCCGATTTGGGCAGATACACAGGCACGACAAGCTCAGGGCTCACCCGACAGACCATATAGCGCAGATAAGGTCCATCCAGAGGCACGACACAGATTTTGAAACAGCGGAAAAGGGGAACAGGGTCGGGCTGGCTCTCAAAAACATCGAGTCCAGTGAACTGGACAGAGGAACCCTACTGTCCAACGATGCATCTGTCAAGCAGACCGCAATGATAAAGGGAAAATTGGAATTGGTTAAATATTGGACAAAGCCGGTGGAGAAGGGCATGTCCATACATATGTGCAAGGATATGCAGTTCATTGCGGGTACGGTTGAGGAAAGCCCCGAAGGAACAGTTCAGGTCAGCATTCAGAAGCCGTTAGTTTATAGGGAAGGAGATAGGGCAACTATGCTTTATCTGAACGGTGGAAACCTTAGGGTAGTAGGCTCGATAAAACTCTAGGCTCCTGACGTCATCGCCCATTTCTCGGTCTTCATAAATGGACTGATTGTGTTCTTGAGCACCTGTTTTAATGTCTCCAATCTCACGGGCTTAGTGAGGTAATCATCGGCCCCCACCTGGATACTCAGCTCGAAATCAACTTCACGGCTCAGCGCAGAGACTATAACCACGAATATATCCTTAGTTTTCACATCGTTCTTCAGGTACTTGCAGAGCTCGAAGCCGCTCATTCCGGGCATGACGACATCGGTGAACACGAGACTGGGATGAAGCTCGTACGTCAACAGGATCGCATCCTCGGCATTACTGCAGGTGGTAACATCATAACCCAAGAACTCAAGAGTGTCTTTGAATAATGTCCTCAGATCAGCCTCATCTTCCACAACAAGAATGCGTAAGGAGGATTCGTTTGACATATCTGATCTGCACCGTATTCAGGTACATCGCATAATTATTTGATTGTTACTATTCTTAGTGACATCTTTCTCTTATTATTTTCAGTTTGCACCACTAACAATATACAGTAATGCAATATCTAAACTCTGAACAGGTGCCAGGATGTCAAAAGGAATCACATTGAGTCTTGCAGATCCAGCTGGAGAGACTATGCTGGACATATTCAGGGAGAAGGGCTTCAAGGAAAAGGAAAAAAATGTCCTCATCAAAGACGACAAGATAATCCTCGTAAACGACTCCCTGATTGTGCCCGCAGAGCGATTCCTCAAGAACCTAACACCTCAGCCATACCCTGCCGATTACACCAGCATCGCAACTGAACACAAATTAGAGTACATCGTTGTGGCGAGCAGGCACTGGGCAGCCAGTGGTAGACCAAGCCTTACAGCTCATTCTACGGGGAACTTTGGTAAGGCGATGTACGGTGGAAACCCCAAGGAACTCCAGCTTACGGCACCGAACCCGATGAGAAATATTTACTTGAAAATGCTTGAAACTCCCCCCGAGGGATTCCAAATCAGTCTTGAGGCCACGCATCATAGCCCCACCGAGTTCGATGTCCCAATGTTCTTCGTTGAGATAGGAAGCAGGGAGGAGCAGTGGAGAGATGTGGATGTCGCCGAGTACCTGGTTGACTGTATTCTGAAAGGTATGGACTCGAAGGAGGAAGCACCAGTAGCCATCGGCTTCGGTGGTGGACACTACTGCCCCAAGTTTAGCGAGTACATCCAGGATTATGCCATGGGACATATGGCTGCTAAGTACGCCATCGAGCTCCTGAACGATGACCTCATCCGTCAGATGGTGGAAAAGAGCCAGGGAGTTGACAAGGTGCTACTTGACAAGGGTTTGAAGGGAAAGCACAAACGAATAGTCATGAGTTTACTAGGATCAGCCGGAATCGAAGTCAAATAACTACTCGAAAACCCATCCATCCAAATCTACCCATATTCTTCCCAGAACCCGCCTAGCCTGACCAGGGGGGAGGCTCATGAAGAACTTGACAATGTGTTTGCACATTCTCCTCGTTTGTCGACCCTTCCGCCAGTCATCACAGTCGTGTTTGATCACTTTCCTGTCGAGATCAATATCGATATAATAGCCCCTGATCTTTGCCTGAAGAACATCATTAGAGCTTATATCTATTCGAAGTTCGTCGTCACTGATCTTTTCGCCTCGGCCAATTCGTCTTGGGTCAGTGAAATGCATGAGGTGATCAGCCACGGATAGCTCCTCATCCCTCTCCATGAAGGCACTCAAAGGCTGCACGCCCCTGGGTCGAATGGATTCCTCGCGGTATGTGGCTATCTTCTCGTGGAGTATTTTCTGCTCGGGATTAGCCTCTCCTAGAAGGTCCAGCATCTCGACGGCGTTCTTGACCGCGTTTGCGTTAAAGTGGTTATTAAAGTAACCATAGGTACGCCTGACCTTCGATGTAATCTCTTTCATCTTGGGCACCCACTTCTCCAGCTGATCCTCCTCGTACTCGTAATCATACCACAGGTTCGCGCCATGTCCGTGCCAGCGGACATAAGAGAAATCTGCTGTGACTTGTATATCAGAGGGAAGAAGAGGCTCGTCTACAATGGTGTAAGCGATATTCCTTTTCCTCAGAATATCGTAGGTCTCATCTCTAAGCCAGGAAAGGTTTCTGAACTCAACAGCCCACTCGTAGTTTCCAGGAATCATGTCTAGATAATCCTCAAGGGCACCCACATGCTCCTCAAAATTGAACTTGGGTCTGAGCTGGATCAGGATTGGGCCAAGGCGCTCAGCGAGAGGCTGCATAAGTTGAAGGAACCGATGAGTATCATCCTCAACCCCTTTTCCAAGATTCAACCATTTATCAACCACATCATGGTCTGAATGGATCAACTCTGTTTTCTCCTCAAGAATCGCGGGGGTCAATCTCTCCTTCTCGTCGCGAACGATTGCGTCCCAGAGTGTATGCTCGCCCTTCTCAAACTCGTTCAATAGATCACTGATGTCATCCTCGATGTCTGTCTCGGGGAAGGCGCGGAGGAGGTTCTCAAAGTGACCAAAGACGGTCTCTCCTTCTTCACCCGTGAAGGGACCCCACTGCTCTCCGCCACAGGAAACACGCATACGACGCAGAAAGGTAGAGAGATTCATATCCGTCACAAAGGAAGTAAAATGATACTTCAGAATCTCTCGCATCTCCTTG
>CAYLJH010000102.1:0-7091 GCA_964383685.1 uncultured Candidatus Bathyarchaeia archaeon
TGTGGGAGTTTGTGGTTCAGAGGAAGATATTGGGTTGTTTTAGGAACGGGAAGGGTACAGGGATCTATGAGACGATGATGACGGTGTTTGCTTCTTGGAAGCAGCAAGGTCGTGACTTACCTCAGACACTAGCCGAAGCCCTAACCCAAGAATGGAACAAGAGCTAAACACATACTAATTGTTTGCCGCCTTTTTCACAAGCGTAGACTGCGATCTTCCCATCAGTCTCTCTTTCGTGTCTATACCCGTAATTCCGTAACTGTTTCTCGATCCCGCCAAAAACATCCTCGGTGGACTCGTCCTCTTGGTCGATGACGATTAATATGGTCTCAATGTTTGGCCCAATGAGGTCATACAGGCCACTCAGGCTCGCGTACCTCGTCCCCTCCATGGGCTTGAACATCGAGGTTACTAGGTTTCCATTCAATTTTGAGCACAGTAAAAATATCAAGTTATCATCGGGGGTTCCGTTCGTTATCGCTATTGAACCGGAATACGTGGTGCCGTCCAACGTTATATGGTTCAGACGGTATTTCCTGTTGAATTTTGTAATTCTTCGGTTGATCTCAGAGTCTTGGAACAGGGAGTAGATATTCAAAGCAAAAACCTTTCAGAAACTCGCGGGTCAATGCCTTTCTTGGTAATGTCATTGAATTTCTCGAAGGACATCCGTTCATGGACGAGAATACCGTCCTTGATGTTCATCAAGTAAATCGAGGACTTTTCCACGATCCCAGGTATCATGCGAGCCGCCTCCAGGCTGTGAGTGGTTATGACTATCTGTTTTCCATGGTCTATCAAGTCAGCGAACCAGTTCGCCAGATATGACAGCATTCTGGGGTTAAGATGGGCTTCAATATCGTCCCACAAAAGTATGTCTGGCTTTACTAACTCATATAATAGTGTTGAAGTGATGAAATTCTGCATCCCTTCACCGATATCCCCGAATCGTATTCGTTTTCCTTCTTTAAAATAGGCGTTTAATGAGCTTTGACCAGATAGAAATGGCTCTAACGTGATGTCCATGTATTTGTCGTTACTAAATTGGGAAGAGGTTTCTGCAACTTTTCTTGTTATCCCTCTATTCATTATTGTTCCCCAATTATCATAGAGGTAATTATACGCTTTTTTGAGTAAATTTGAACTCAATAAAAGCGAGTTTTCCATGTGTAACTCTTGATCCCAGGATCTACTATTTCGGTTACCTTTGGATAAAGTTCCAAAGTAGTTAATTCTCATATTATTGAATGTGGAGAATGAACCCTGACTTGATTTATTACTTTGAATAAGAATTTCGTCTGAATTTAATTTATTATAGAAATTCAATACCACATCGTTTTCATCAATTGTTGCCTTGATTTGAGCATGTTCAGCGGAATAATTATGTAAAAATGGAAGATAGCCTTGACTATTCAATGTTTGATGTGTATCATGTAAAACTTGGATAGCATTACTCTGTGACCCTCTATCATCAAAGTAAGGAACGAGTCTAAGTGGATTGGGCAACAAGAATAACGCCTCTAGAATAGTCGTCTTACCGGCGTTATTGGAACCAATCAGTATTGAAAGATTATCTAGCTCAAGCTCCCCCTCCGCTATGCCCCTGAAATTCTTGATACTGAGAGAATCAATCATACATTTTTGTAATCATCAGAACGTAATAACGTTATCGCGAAAAAGAATATTATAGAGGATATTGATTTTCTTTGTTTTCTCTCAGCTAGCGTCATTTCCTGTATTTTAAAGGAAGAAACATCATCAAACCAGCCAACATCTCCAGTTTAACCACCTCCCCGATCCCACCGCAGCCACCCTTAACCCCTTCAACCACCCGTAATCACCCGTCCTCCACCCTGAGACCCATAGCTTACGCTACCCACCCACACCCAACCGGCCCAACTGAACCAAATTAAAACACAGACAAGCAAACACCAACTTCACCCTAACCCGAGGCAAAGACGTAACCAACACATGACCCGAACCAAACACCCTTTTAATCACCGCAAACGGCCGCTCACCAGGACACCGTTTCCTGCTAATCCTCCGATTCCTCAGCTTGTCCCAGATACTCAACGGATGCCCCCGACCAGCCCGCTTCATCGTAGCATCCCAGCCCTGGGGCTTCACACCCTGATAACCCTTATCCCGGTACACCACCTCACCCACCCGGGAGAGATCTACTCTGCTATCATGAACATTCGCAGCCGATACCTCCAATTCCCTGATGAGACCATGCCCCAGATCCATCTTCATGTGCAGCTTGTACCCAAAAACAGATTTACCGCCTTTCTTGACCCAAGCACCATCCCGGCTCCGCCTCGTCTTCGCCTCTGCTCCTCTTGGCTTGTCAGCCCTCGCATGCCCCGGGTCCGATGTGATGAACGACGCATCCTGCACCACACCCTTACGAACCGTTAACCCCTTCACGTCAAGTTGACGCTGCAGCTCAGCCCACACCAGTTTGTCCTTTCCTGTCTCGGCGAGGCGTTCTCTAAACCTCCAAACCGTACTATAGTCAGGAGCCTTCTCCGGGTACCCGAGAAAATGCATAAAGTCGATACGATTAGATGCCTGCCTCTCCAGCTCTGGGTCACTGAGTCCATACCATGCCTGGAGAACGAGAAGCTTCACCATAAGCACTGGATCCATGTTGGGGCGTCCTCCTCTGGGTGTTTTGTTGTTGTACATTGAGGTGATGATTGGGCGGAACTTGTTCCAGTTTATGAGTGGTTCGATCTTGGCTAGTTTATCGCCGTGTTTGGCTGTTTTCTGGTAGAGTTTTCTGAGGAGGTAGGAGTCAAAAGAGTCCATGTGAAACCTTGTCAGAAGTGATCTAAAAATCTATTTGAGGGGGCGAAAACAGAGGAAAATCAAAATCCTCTATAGTAAATCTACTTGGACATATTTTCAAGTTTCAGCGTGCCCGTATTTTCAGAGTTTTTTTATGGGAGTATCCGGAAGTATATTGATTTACGGAGCGTACAACCAGAATGACAGACAAAAGGATGCCCCTCGATGATATCAGGGTCGTTGACATGACACACGTTTGGTACGGACCATGGTGCACCATGATGCTAGCATACCTCGGGGCCGAAGTGATTAGGGTCGAGCCCCCGTGGGGCGCAATTGACAGGCTGAGCCGCAGCGGGGTCTACGGCGGGGTCCCATACACTTTCCACCACCTCAACCTCAACAAGAAGGACATAACAATCAACACAAAGGATCCAGAGGGCCTTTCGCTGCTCAAGGATCTCATCAAGACCAGCGACGTGCTGGTGCAGAACATGAGCACGGGAGCCATGGAGCGCATGGGCCTTGGGTACGATGTGCTACAGAGCCTCAAGCCGGATATCATCTACGCGGCCCTGAGCGGGTTCGGCCAGACCGGCCCCTACAAGGACAGGAAGAGCTACGCCATGATAGCCGAGGCTTTCAGCGCACACACTAGGCTGACAGGTGACGGCGTTGACCCTGAGGGGCCACCAATCGAGATGGCCATGGCCTACGGCGACATCGGGCCGGGCACGATGGCAGCGTTCGGCATAGTTTCAGCGCTGCGTCACCGTGACAGGACGGGCGAGGGCCAGATGCTGGATCTGGCGCAGCTTGATATCATGACGGCGTTCAACCCAGGCATCACACTCTGGCAGCTAGGCCAGGTCAAGCCATGGGAGATGAGGAAGCAGTCACCGGGCGGAGGCATCGGCGGCATGTTCGAGGCAAAGGACGGAGGGTACGTCAGGGTCGGCGTCTACAGCCCCAAGGCGGTGGACGCGATAAAGAAGCTCTTCGATGACGACGAGTTCGACACCGATAAGTTGAAGGCGTACGTCTCCGAGCACGACAGGGACGAGGCCGTGGATTACCTGCTGTCAGCGGGTATCCCGGTTGCCCCCATCTACCACACCAACGACACCTGCGCTGACCCGCACCTGGAGGCGCGTGAGATGTTCGTGGAGATCGAGCACCCCAAGGCGGGAAAGTACAAGGCCATAAACTTCCCCTTCAAGATGAGCAAGACACAGCCCGAGATCAAGAGCCCTGCTCCCACCCTCGGCCAGCACAACAAGCACGTCATCTGTGAGATCCTGGGCAAGTCCGAGGAGTACTACGAGAGTCTCAAGAAGAAGGGCATCATCGCCTGGACCTAGCCTTCCACATTATTTTTTAAACACCTGTACCATTACTGGCAGTACAGTGCCTCGGTAGCTCAGTGGTAGAGCGGCACCCTCGTAAGGTGTAGGCCGCGGGTTCGAATCCCGTTCGAGGCTCCATTTCTAAGTTATTAATCGAGATGATGATCGACCTGATGAGGTTTGACCAGAGACCCTTCACGATTTATACCGAGTCGGGGTAATATTACGGGACTCAGCATGGACGATCTTCTCTTCATTAACGCCAGCATACTTACAGAGAATGGGATAATCGAGGGCAGCCTTGCGGTCAAGGACGGAAAGATAACCGCCGTCGGTCAGGTTTCAGGTCGGGGTGCGAAAAGAACCGTTGATGTCGGTGGAAAGCTCATCGCGCCTGGCCTGGTTGACCTCCACGTCCACTTCAGGGAGCCCGGTTTCACCCAGAAAGAGGACTTCTTGACGGGCACGAGGGCCGCAGCAGCGGGTGGGGTCACCACAGTCGTTGACGAGCCAAACAACAGCCCAGTGACAAACAGCCTTGAGACCATCGAGGGCAAGAGAAGGATTATCGAGGGGAAGGCGTACGTTGACTACTCGCTCCAGATGGCGGTCTACGCGGACGGGCTTGCCGAGATCAAAAAGGCACGTGAGGCGGGAATCATCGCATTCCCGGTGTTTGATGAGCTAGGGGACAGGCCCACGGGAATGGAGAACACGGGAGTTCTCTACAAGGCATTGAAAAAGATCAAGGAGGTGGACGGCCTCGCACTGCTCAACTGCAGGGAGTCCGACCTCGTAATCAAGACCACGGACGGTCTCAAGGAATCGGGGAGGAACACCCTCGCGGACTACATGGACCACTTCCCCCACGTCGCGGAGTCACTGGGAGGCGCGAAACGGATACTCCTCGCCCACGATGCCGGCGTGAGGGCCCACTTCAGGGAGGTATCAACGGCCGAGACCGTCCAGATGATCAGGGCGATGAAGGGCTACATGGGCAAAATCACAGCTGAGGTGCGGCCCGACCACCTGTTCCTCAACCACGAGAACACGAGAGGTCTTGGACCGTACGCCCAGCAGTGGACTCCGTTGAGGACCAAGGCTGACTCCGATGCCCTCTGGGGGGCACTGAACGATGGGACCGTCAACGTCATCGCAAGCGACCACGCGACCCACGCCGAGGAGGAGAAGAAAAGGGGATCTGATAATATCTGGAAGTCCCCGCCCGGATTACCTGCAATAGAGTCCATGCTGCCGCTGCTGCTGACGGCGGTGAGCGGGGGCAGGCTCGGGCTTGAACGCCTCTTCGAGTGCGCGTCAACGAACCCGGCACAAATACTTGGGCTCTACCCGAGAAAGGGAACAATCAAGGTGGGATCAGACGCTGACCTGGTAATCATCGACCTTGACAGGGAGTCGGTCATCATGGGAGAAAACGCGAAGGCAAAGACCCACTGGACGCCCTACGAGAGATGGAAGGTTCAAGGCGTCCTGGTTGCCACGTACGTCAGGGGCATCGAGACCTATCTGGACGGGGAGGTCGTGGGGGAGCCGGGTCAGGGAAGGTTCCTGCGCCTGTAGCGATACCCATATCAACTCTACCTGTCACCAATTTTATGGTGAAAAGTTGGCAAAGTACATCCTATTGTCCACACTGACAACACAGGGACTGAAGACGCTGAAAAACAATCCCGAGCGCATCAAGGAAGTCAACAAGGAGGTCGAAAAGTACGGCGTGAAGGTGCTGGAGCAGCACGCCGTCATGGGCCAGTATGACTTCGTGACCATCGTCGAGGCACCTGACAACGACACGGTGTTCAAGATGAGCGTTGACCTGGGCAGCAGGGGAACCGTAAAGATCCTGAGTATGCCCTCCATCACGATAGACGCGCTGATAAAGTCGCTGAAATAAAACCCACCCTTTTTTCATGGGGAGGCTACTTTCGCCCAAAGTACTGCTTCTGGTAGCTGTCCTCGTCCATGATGCCGAGGCGGTCCATTGTCTGCCTCATTGCCTTTTGGTTCTGCTCCGACAGCTCCATCAGTGGCTTCCTCGGCTTGCCAACATCAGCTCCTACGAGGCTCAACGCGTGCTTGAGTGGCACCGGGTTGGTCTCGGAGTACATCATCCTGATGAGTGGCAGGTACTTGTACAGTGCCTCCCTCATGTTCAGGACGTCGTCGTAGTTGGTCCACGGCTTGCTGATGACGGCGATCTCACGGGGGCAGAGGCTACCGGTGACGTTGCTGGTCCCCTTCCCGCCGCTCGCCATGACCACGGGTATCAGTGCGTAGAAAGCGCAGTCGCAGCACAGGACATTGAACTCGCCTCGTGTGAGCTCTACAGTCCTCATGACGCCGTACGGGTTGGGTCCCGCCTCCTTGATTGCAACGATGTTCGGGTGCTTTGCCAGCCTTGCGATGGTCTCTGGCTCGATGTTGACGCCGCACCTCTCAGGGTTGTTGTAGATTGCCAGCGGAATATCAACGGCGTCGGCCACGTCCTTGAAGTACTTGTAGAGGCTGCTCTGCTTTGGCTTGATGTAGGGCGGCTGAACAATGAGACCAACATCGGCACCCGCCTCCTTGGCGTACCTCGCGTTCTCAATGGTCTGCTTCGTGGTCATGGCGGCTACCCCTACCATAACCGGGATCTTTCCCCTCGCCTCGTCGAGGACCGTGTCGATGATCTTCTTCCGCTCGTCCGGCCTGAGCAGTATCGCCTCGCCCGTCGAGCCCATCAAGAGGAGCCCGGAGCTGTTGTTCTCGGCCTGGAACCCCACGAGCTGCTTCAGGACATCGTAATTGACCTCGTCGTTATCGTCGAAGGGCGTGACCACGGCAGGCCAGCTTCCCTCCACGTTATACTTCTTCATACCATGAGGCTAACGGTGATGCCTGATAAGGGTAACCTCGACGGCTTCACCCACCCTGACGTCACGGGACTGGCCGCCG
>CAYLJH010000103.1:0-2971 GCA_964383685.1 uncultured Candidatus Bathyarchaeia archaeon
GTTTCGGTCAATGACGTCAAGTACGACGCATCTCTCGCCCTGCTCTCGACCCTTGGTCTTGAGACAGACTCGTCCAATATCCATTGCTGGCAAATTATTCACCTGATACATATTCTTCAACTATGTTCTTAAGTATTCGCGCACTCGCCTCGATGCTGAAGATGCCGGTGTTCAGAATGACATCGTAGACTGATAGGTCGCTGATGTCCACATCGTAGTATTCCTGGTAACGGGTCTGCTCCAGCGCTTCGCGGGATCGGGTCTCCTTCTCGACCTCATCATACTCCCTGCCCTCGCGGTCGGCGATGCGTTTAACGCGGTCCTCGAAGGGGCAGGTTACATATATTCGCAGATCGGGGTCCTCGGCCATCCATGCCGATAGGTTGGCATCAATCACGATGCCCCGTTTCCTGGACTCCTCCCTGGTCCTGTTGTCAAGCCAGTTGTCGAAATCCCTATCCTCGGCGGCCTTGCGGTTCATCTCCTCAAGGGAGACGCCTAGCTCATCGGCTCGCTCCCTGAACAGCATCCCTGTAGAAATGTATCTAAGCCCAAGTGACTCGGCGAGTCCTTTTGCGTTGGTGGTCCTGCCTGATCCGTGGTGCCCAGCCAAGGTGATAACGAGTTCCTTGACTGGTCTGGGCATAACTAGTCCTCGGGGTCGATCTCGAAGGTCAGTCCGAACATCCTGTTTAGGAGGATGTTGAAGCTGAAGCTGCACATCAGGTACCACTGGACGAACGTGAACTCCCTTGGGATCCACGGGAAGTTGAACGGGAAGTAGGCCACTATGGTGTCGCCGAAGAACCTCCCGAAGCTGGGCCAGATGAGGAGCATTGGAAGAGTGAAGAGCATACTCCCTTTCATCCTGTCCATGCTAACCTTGCTCTGCTGGGCCATCAGGTCCTGCTGCCTGTGCTGGGCCTTATCGATCCTGCGCTGGTTTCCACTGCGGGTGGCGTCCATGACTTCTTTCCTGGCCTTGCTGCTCTCTATCATGAGCCTCTTGTAGTTCTCAAGGTCCAGGCTTCTCACGCCTATGAAGCTGGTAACGGTCGCGAGCATAATGCTGATGCCCATGATCGCCAGCGTCGCCATCGGCGCTGTCTGGAACTGTGAAAGTTCTAGAGCTATTTGGTGTAACATTTGGGTTACCTTGCAACGGATAAAAGGGGGGTTAGTATAAAAAGTTGCCCTACTCTTCGTCGAGGATGAGCTGGCAGTACTTCCGCCAGCTCAGGCAGATGGTTTTTGGGTGCGCGGCCCTCGCCTCGTTGATCTTTGAGACCGCCGTGTTGTATGGAGCGCCCAGAACCTTGTCCGGGTCGCTGTAGGCGATATCGTTGATCTCCTTGAGTGCCGCGATGAACTCGTCCAGCGCCTCCACCGGCTCGCTCTCCGTTGGCTCGATCATGAGCGCCTCGGGGACGATGAGCGGGAAGTAGGTCGTGGGCGCGTGCATGCCGTAGTCAAGCAGCATCTTGCTGATGTATAGCGCACTTACCCCTGTGTCTTCAAGCATCGGTCCCGCGCTGATGACCGCCTCGTGTTTCCTGGGCTTCTCCGGGTCATATGTCAGCTCGTACCCCTTCGCGTCCACCAGCTGCCTGCTGATGTAGTTTGCGTTCAGTACGGCTAATTCGCTTGACTCCTTGAGGCCAGAGCCTCCCATGGTGTACATGTAAGTGTACGCCCTGAGGCTGACTCCCACGTTGCCATGGAAGCCGTGGATCTTGCCCATGCTCTTTGGCTTGTCATAGTCCAGCTTGTATACGCCGTCCTCCTCGATGATATCAGGGACTGGCAGGTACTCCGCTAGGAAGGATTTGACACCCACCGGGCCCGCACCTGGGCCTCCGCCGCCGTGGGGCGTGCTGAAGGTCTTGTGGAGGTTACTGTGGATGATATCAAAGCCCATATCACCTGGCCTACACCAGCCCATGATGGCGTTGAGGTTGGCTCCGTCGTAGTACATAAGGCCGCCCGCGTCGTGGACTATCCTGCTGATCTCGGTGATCTCCGACTCGAATACGCCTATGGTGTTGGGGTTTGTAAGCATCAGGCCCGCAGTCTGGGGCCCCACAGCTGCCTTCAACGCCTCAAGGTCAACCATGCCATGCTCGTTGCTGGGTATCTCGACTGTCTTGAAGCCCGCCATGTGTGCGCTGGCCGGGTTTGTGCCGTGGGCGCTGTCAGGGACAATGATCTCGGTCCTCTGGTCAAGCTCGCCGCGTTCCCTGTGGTACTCCCTCATGAGCATGATGCCTGTCCACTCTCCGTGGGCTCCAGCCGCTGGCTGAAGGGTGGCATCGTCCATCCCGGTGATGTCCAGGAAGTGCTTCTTGAGGTTGTACAGCATCTTCAGTGTCCCCTGGGTCGTGTCGGGGCTCTGAAGCGGGTGCTGTCCAGCCATCTTGGGGTGGCCTGCCATTAGCTCGTTGATTACTGGGTTGTACTTCATGGTACAGCTGCCAAGCGGGTATATTTTGCCCGCGTTGACGCCGTAGTTCATCTGGCTCAGCCTGACGTAGTGGCGTAGCACCTGCATCTCCCCCAACTCGGGGAGGCCGGGCGCGTCCGTCCTGAGTAGGCTCTCCGGCACCAGTTCCTTGATTGGAACATCCGTGACCAGCTCGGGCTCCAGCTCCGGGAGCATGTGGCCCATCCTGCCTGGCTTGCTGTGCTCGAATATCAGCGGCTCTTTCCAGTCCGCCTGCCTGTATGAAGCTGTCATCCCTCAAGCGCCTCCTTGAGGACTGAGACCAGTAGATCTATGTCCTTCTTGCTGTGCATCTCGGTGACGCAGTAGAGCGCAGTCTCACCCAGCTCCGTGAAGCTGTTGTTCAGGGGTATCCCCACCTGGATATCCGCCAATGGCTATGGCGGCGGGCTGGCGGCTGTCATCGCCAGGGAGCTTACGCGCGAGGCGATCTTCGAGGCCTTCCGCGCCCGCAGGATATACGCCACCACC
>CAYLJH010000103.1:2981-7039 GCA_964383685.1 uncultured Candidatus Bathyarchaeia archaeon
GTGAACTCCTTGAAGTGGAAGCTGTCAAAGACCGGTGCGTTTACCCCAGGAAGCTCACCTATCAGCTTCTGGGCGTACCTTGACTTGCTCATGATGTGCTCGCTTAGCTCCTTCATGCCCTGCGGCCCCATGAGGCTCAGGTAGACACCGGCAGCAACGGCGTTCAACGCCTGGTTGCTACAGATGTTGCTGGTTGCCTTCTCTCGCCTGATGTGCTGCTCGCGTGTGGCCAGGGTCATGACGAAAGCCTGTCTCTGGTCCTTTAGGGTCTCGGTCAGCCCGATGATCCTGCCAGGCATCTGTCGGATGTACCTGTTGTCATGTTTGCACGACATGATTCCCAGTAATGGGCCACCATAGCTCATGTGGTTCCCGAGGGGCTGGCCCTCGCCGACAACCACATCGGCGTCGTAATCGCCAGGTGCCTTCATCAGGCCCAGGCTGGTCGGGTCAACGCCCACGACGAACAGCGACTTGTGTTCATGCGCCACCTCGCCGATGGCTGCTGCGTTCGCCTCTGCGAATCCGAGATAGCTGGGGTTCTCGATGTAGATCATGGCGGTCTCGCCGTTGGCCTTCTCCTTGAGGTCCTCCATGTCCATGAGGCCCGATTCTTCGTCGTGACCAACTTTCTCAACTGTGATCCCCGCTGGCTCCGTGTACACCTGTAACACTGATAGCCTGTCCGGGCTCATGATGTCGGGCACTAGGAGCTTCTTCCTCCTGGTAATCCTGCTGGACATCAAACCGGCCTCTCCGACGCCGGTAGCCCAGTCGTACAGGCTGGCGTTGGTTACGTCCATTCCCACGAGCTCTGATACGAGGCTCTGGTACTCGAAGACGGCCTGGAGTATGCCCTGGCTGATCTCTGGCTGGTATGGCGTGTAGCTCGTTAGGAACTCGGCCCTGTGTATGACCTCGTCAACCACGCTTGGCACGTAGTGGGGCCATACGCCTCCGCCGAGGAACGGGACCGTCCTGAGGGTTGTGTTCTCCTCAAGCATTCCCGATACATGTCTCTTTACCTCCGCCTCGCTGTGTGGCCCTGGGATGTCTAACTCTCCCTTGTAGATCAGGTTGTCTGGGATGTCGGAGTAGAGCTCGGCTATAGATGAGATGCCGATCTTCTCCATCATCCCCTTCTTGATCTCTGGGACGCTGTTAGGCAGATATGGATGAATTTTTGACAAACATTTGCCTCCAAATTTAATATTACATGAGACGCTGAACAAATAAATAATACCTGTCCCTTCGGTGTTTGATCCGAGGAAAATGTATATAGCATTCTTCTCGCCAATTATGCAGAGTGGTATAACGTGCCAGAAGTGTCAATTAACTACGATACCTGTATCGACTGCAAGACATGTGTAAAAATCTGCCCCATGGGGGTCTACAAGGACGAGGGGAACAAGGTCTCTGTGGTAGCCCAGGATGAGTGCATAGCGTGCATGGGCTGCGTGGGAGCATGTCCGGTTGACGCCGTCACCGTTGTAGAGTAATTCCTTTTATCACTCCTGAACCCTTTCTGTTTCTATGACTGATATTGTTGCCCAGATTGACCAGTGGGTCGAGGGGAACCGCGAGGAATGCATAAAGTTTCTCCAGGATTTGATATCAATTCCCAGCCCCAGCGGAGAGGAAGGCGATGTGGCGAGTTTCTTGGCGGATAAGATGAACGAGTTCAACTACACGACGGCCCGCGTGGATGCCCTGAACGATGCCATGGGCACCATCAAGGGCACGGGAGGGGGCAGGAGCTTCCTGCTAAACGGCCACATCGACCATGTACCCGTGGGAGAGATGATTGACCCCTACTCCGGGAAAATAATGGATGGGGAGGAATTGGGCGACCACGGCGAGGTAATCTATGGCAGGGCGGCCTGCGACATGAAGGGCGCGGTGGCCGCCATGGTGCTGGCCGGCAGGGCGATGAACGAGCTTGGCATCAGGCTCAAGGGCGATTACATGGTTGCTGGTGTGGCCTTTGAGGAGGTCGGAGGGGCGGGCACAAAGTCCACCATCATCGACAGCCAGTTCCTCGCGGATGTGGTGCTCATCGGGGAGGCAACGGACATGCAGCTTTCCCTCGGCCACAGAGGGAGTATGAAGTTCGGCGTCACCGTCCACGGGAGGGCGTGCCACGCCAGCGCCCCCGAGAGGGGCATCAACGCGCTTTACAAGGCCATGAAGATGATCACCAAGATCAAGGACGAGCTGGCCCCCAGCACACCCGTCCACCCCATCTACGGGAAGCCAAGCATGGCGGTCACACAGATAACAGTGAGCCCAGAAGCTTACAACGTGGTGCCAGAGGAGTGCAAGTTCTGGATAGACTGCAGGAACCACCCGGGGTTCACCGCAAATGACCTGTTCCAGGGCCTCAACGACATCATCGATGAGCTGAAGGCGGATGACCCGGAGTTTGACGCCACTGTGATCCCGACCCCTCTCATCGAGGAGAGGAGTTTTTCGGGGTTCTACACCGACCCCGATGAGAACCCGGTGGTGGGCGAGGTCGTGGAGGCAATCACCGAGAGCTACAAGGAGCCAAGGAAGGGCATCTGGACCTTCGCCACGGACGGCAGGTTCTACTCCCACCTGGGGATACCCGTCATCGGTTTCGGCCCCGGCGAGGAGGAGTACGCCCACACCCAGAGGGACCACATCAGGGTGCAGGACTACCTTGACACCATCAAGGTATACGTGGGACTCGCCTGCAAGATATGCGGGGTCGCCTAACCCTCTTATTTTTAATCTCAACCCGGTAACTATCGGTTATGGAAGGGACCCTCGATAACGTGGAGCACGTTCTATCAATTGACAAGGGCGGGATGCTGGCCGAGATAGCCAGGTTCGCCGACAACGCCGAGAGGGCGATAATTGAAACCCTTCAGGTTGATCTTGGGGACGAATACGATTACTCATCGGTCCTCATAGCGGGCATGGGGGGCTCAGCCGTTGGCGGGCTCCTACTATCAGATTGGCTTCTTTACTCCACAAAGGTGCCTATACAGGTATCAAGGGGGTACCACATGCCGGGATGGGTGAACGAGAAGACCCTGGTCTACGCCGTCAGCTACTCGGGCAACACGGAGGAGACCCTGAGCCAGTACCACGAGGCTAGGGAGAGGGGGTGCAGGATCATCTGCTTCTGCTCAGGGGGGGAGCTTGAGAAGCTCGCCAAGGAGAACGGTGACCCTGTCGTCTACTTCAAGAAAGGGGTCCAGCCCCGTGCCGCGATCCCTTTCCAGTTCTTCTCACTAGCAGCGGTATCAAAGAAAGTCGGATTGATCGAGGAAACGCAGTACGAGGAAATACTTGAGACCCTTGAGGTCACGAGACTCCTCTGCGACTCCATGAAACTGGAGGTTCCAACTGATGAAAACATGGGAAAGCAGCTGGCAAACATACTGAAGGAGCACGTCCCGTTCATCTACGCCCCGCGCCAGTTCCGGGCCGTCGCGTACAGGTACAGCACCCAGTTCAACGAGAACAGCAAGAGCCCCGCCGCGGCCAATTTCTTCCCCGAGGCGTTCCACAACGCGGTAATGGCCAGGGAGGGAGGAGAGGACCTGCTGTGCACCAACTGCGTGGTGGTAATCAGGGACCCGCTTGAGGGCGAGAGGCTCACCAAGAAGATCGGTATAACAAAGGACTTGATGTCAGAGAAATTCGGCAGGCTAGTCGAGGTTCAGGCGGTAGGAAAAGCCCTGCTGACAAGGATGATGTCCGCATTGCTCATCGGGGACTTTGCCAGCGCCTATCTGGGGGTGCTCTACGGCATCGACCCAGGGACCACCGAGTCCATTGAATCCCTAAAGGCTAGCATGAAGGACTAGGATACTGTTTTTTAACCCCCTTACAACAACTAGCATCAACCATGGTCATCGAGGTGGACGACTCGGGCTGGGGAGACCTCATCGGGGGCACAGTGATTGTGCTACGAAGGGTCGAGACAGGCGAGAACCACTGGGGCGAGATACCCCTGGAGCTGTTCCAGGGTGACGAGTTCAAGTACAAGGCGTACCTGAGGTCGGCGACCCAGATAATACTGGAGG
>CAYLJH010000104.1:0-532 GCA_964383685.1 uncultured Candidatus Bathyarchaeia archaeon
AGTAGCACTCCTTCAGCTACGCCAGAAGAGTCTGAGTATTGTTTGAGCTTGTGTTCAACATCTGGCGTCATTTTTACGTACTTTCTCTGTATTTCAGCGTCTGAAAAAACATAATCCAATAGTGCAGGATTATTTTTTAAGGTTTCAACCAATGTTTCTGGGTCTTCTAAGACCAATTTTTCGACTTTGCTTTTATCTAGAATATCTCTGTCACTCATCCTATTTCACATCCCGTTCTTATATCCCATACTACTATCCCATTATAAGGGGATGTATTATATAAACATAATGAGGGATTAGCATTGGGTTATGGATATATCCTTCTTTCGAAGCGTGAATAGTGTTCGGGAAAAGGGTAGTGACCCGATTCGACTGCCGAGGAAGTTCTCTATGGCTGAATAGGCTGATAGTGTGCTCCTCGAAGGAAGCCAAAATATCGACCCATTCATCCCTGTGTGAGGTTGAAACGGAGGCAAACTGGGGCTGGAAAAATCGTATGACACCGTTTTAGAGGGTGAAACACCTAGGACTG
>CAYLJH010000104.1:542-6943 GCA_964383685.1 uncultured Candidatus Bathyarchaeia archaeon
CCCGAGGGTGAATGTATCGACCCGATTCGGCTGCCGAGGAAGTTCTCAATGACCGAATAGACTGGTACTGTGCTCCTCGAAAGAAGCCGAAATATCGACCCATACACCCTCAAAGCCTGGCCCAGTGGGGCTCTGAAACTGCCTGAAAACCAGGAAATAACATCATTTTTCCTCATTTTCCCTTCGAACGCGTTCATCCGTTAATTCCTCGAATAGCCTTTCGTGTTCTTCCTGCTCCTTCACTAGTTCGCTTAAATCGGTGGCTAATATCCCAAGCCCGTCCCCAACCTTGAAGGCATTCATTCTCAAAAGACGAATCCCACTAAAATGGTTCACAACATCAAAAACTTGAGGCACCCCCGTCCTTAAGACCTCAATATACCGCTCGTATCGTTCACTCCCAATCAAGTCCGGCATGACCTCCAGCATTGGTCTACCTAGAACTTCTTCCCTGGTTAGCCCTAGACGTTCGGCCCCAACTGTGTTAATAGCGACAAAATTGAGCTCCGAGTCAAACAGCACAAACGATTCAGAGGCAGATTCACTGAAGGCTCGATACCTTTCCTCACTCTCACGAAGCTCCTGAAGTAACCTATAGTCCTCGGTTATGTCTCTGGTGATATTTCCTATCCCGTCGCCAACCTTGTAGGATCGTAAAGAGAATCGTCTATAACCCTCATTTGTTTTGAAGATTGCATCTTCCGTTCTAAATGGCTCTCCCGTCTCCATTACTCGATTATAATCCTCACGCCGCCCTGACTCATCAAACCTGGGGTTTATCTCCCGGATATTTTTCCCTATCATTTCCTCTCGTGTAAATCCAGTACGGTCCAGGACCGTCTGGTTGATGTCAACATAGTTGAAGTCCTTGTCCCATATAGCGAAACCAATTTCCATTGAGTCTAGGAAACTCCTCAGTCTGAGGTCACTATCCTTCAGGTCGCTCTCAAGTTTCATTTTTTCCTCTATGGCACTAACCCTAGACAGTGAAGCACCAACGTTCTGAGCAAGAATTTCAAGCAATCTCGCATCGTTATCTGAGTATGCGTTAAGCTGCAAACTCTCAACATTCAACACACCCAATATGCGATTGTCACTGAAGATTGGAACGGCTAGCTCTGAACGAGAATCAGTTGATACCCTAATGAAATCAGGGTCATCACGCACATCTCCCAAGCGAATGGTACGTTCTTCTCTAACGGCCTTCGTGGTAATTCCCCTCCCTGAAATAGGGAATACGGTTCCAAGATCTGAACTATCATTTGTTCCAACCGTGACAAGGTTTTCATTTTCCAGTAACTGGAACGAAGAAAACTGGAACCCTAAAACTTCCCTCATAATACGGAATGTTGTTTGTACAACCTCTTCTTTGGACTCTAAATAACTAAGCTCAAGTACAAAACTATGTAATGCACTCAGCTTTTCGTTGTATTTTATCTTCGTAAACGCTGAAGCGATATGTGATGCAAGCGTCTCGACGAGTCTTTGATCTTCCTCGCTGAAGGCATCGTTTTCACGGTCCTCAATGTTAATGATGGCCTCAACTTTTCCCGATACGATCACCGGAACCGCTAACTCAGATCGAATCGAGGGGTCGCCGGCCATATCGACGTAATACTTTGTATCTTCAATGTTGCCAGTTCTGAAGGTTTTTCCTGAATTAGCGACCTCGACCGTTATCCCCGGCCCATTAAGTGGCATTTTGAACCCTTCTCGATCGATGGTGCCCCATCTGAACTTGTGATTTAGGTAATCTTTTTCGACTATCCAAAAGCTTCCCAAAGTAAATCCAAGTACGCCTGTCAACGTGTCTCTTGTTATCTCCGCTACTTCTTCGATGGACTCTGCTGATGACAGTGACGCGGCATGGTCATGGAGGTATTCCAGTTGCCTCTGATATCTTACCTGGTCAGTTACATCTCTGCTAATGACTCCAAGAATATCTCCGGTAGTAAACACTGAAACATCTAATATCAGCCCTCGTTTAGATGCAGACTTGACACCATTGAGTACAACAGGCGTCCCAGACTCCAATACTTTCATGTACGTATTGTATCGTCCGGTCTCCTCCATACCTGGGAATACTTCAAGCAAATGTTTTCCAATGACTTCTTCTCGATCAAGGCCTGATAGATCAAGCCAGCTCTCGTTTACCTCGATATAATGTAGGGTCTTGTCAAAAATCGCGATGCCCTCTAAAGCAGACTGCATGAACCCACGGGACAAATCCTCGCTCTGTCGAAGATCCTTCTCAACCTGTTTCTGTTCGGATATGTCCCGGACAATGGTTAGACTCGAACTCTTTCCATCAAAATCAATGCGGGAGACACTAAACTCGGCGGGAAAACACGTTCCATCCTTTCTTAATAGCTCTACCTCGTAAATTGAAACTATATCCAGACCCTTTTGCCGTTCAAATGTCCGTTTTTTTATCAATTCAATATAATCTGGTGCGGTAACATCCAAAGTACTCATCCCAATTAGCTCTGAACTGCTGTACCCAACCATTTTGGCGAATGTTTCATTGACATACAGGAATACGTTCTGAGAGTTCACCGTGATCCCATCTGATACCGAGTTTAAAATGATGTTTTCCTCAGAGGAGATTCCAGACATGTAAAGAAACTATATCTCTTTACTAAAAAAGTTGAGCTTTGAAATATTTAAAAATAAATATCAACTCATTTCCTGAAAGCCCACATGAACATGTCCTCAAGCCGTGAAAAAACGTGCTTTTCCTTCAAATTCTGTTCACTCTTAAAGCTATATTACACATAGCTTTAATAACTAGGCTGGTTCATGTCCCGTAGATATCTGGAGTATCTAAGTGTATTCTTAATATCTAATTATGTAAGAGGAGTGAAATTAATGGGTTATAGAGAGAGGCGCAGCTACGACCGTGGTCCACGCGAGATGCACAAGGTCACCTGCAGCGACTGTGGAGAGGAAGCAGAGGTTCCGTTCAAGCCAACCGAGGGTAGGCCAGTCTACTGTCAGGAATGCTTCAAGAAGCACAGGCCACCACGTAGGTACTAGTTACCTCGTCCTAGTTGCCGGATTCCCGTTTACGGGGTTCCAGTAAAATATTTTTTTGTAACAAGCGTAAAAGGGATTTTCCCTTCATGTTGATTTACCCACCGAGAGGTTTTCGAGAGCCCGGGATACATCGTTTATTGTCGTAGAAGCTTACGGCAGAGGACGAAACCTTAAGAACGAGAACACGGTACGGGAGAGTTATGTCTCACGGTAGTACCGCTAAACCTATCGCGGCCATCGTTGGCGCTGGCAGAACAAAATTCGGCGAGCTCTGGTATGACAACCCGGAAAAGCTCCTATTCGAGGCTGGCCTCCGTTGTATGCAGTCGGTGGATAAAGGAATCAATAGAACTCAATTACAGGCAGCGTATTTCGGCAGCTTCCTATATCAATCAACAAACAAGATCGGGCTCATCCCGGGCCACATGTCCAAGGAGCTGGGACTGAACATACCCATCTCCATGACTGAGGCCGCGTGCGCCTCCGGTGGCTCGGCTCTATACAACGCCTGCATCAGCATTAGGTCAGGTCTCCACGACATCGTGTTCGTGGGTGGCTTTGAGAAGATGACCGACAGGGCGAACCTCATCAGCGATGACCTGATGTTTGCCGCCGACCCCAACGAGGTCAATGCCGGGTTCACATTCCCCGGTCTTTACGCCACCATGATGGCAAGATACATGTACGATTACGGGAAGGGGAACGAGGACTGCAGTGACGCAATGGCCATGGTGGCAGTGAAAAACCATCACCATGCCATGCCAAACGAGAACGCCCAGTTCAGAAGGGAGTTCACCGTGGACGCCATAAAGAACTCGTCCATAGTGGCACACCCGGTGAGGCTTCTCCACTGCTCCCCGGTAACCGACGGCGCGTCGGCGCTGATAATCACGACCCCGGAGAAGGCCAAGGAGTTCACTGACGACCCAATCTATATCAT
Source organism: uncultured Candidatus Bathyarchaeia archaeon (assembly GCA_964383685.1). Taxonomy (GTDB): domain Archaea; phylum Thermoproteota; class Bathyarchaeia; order TCS64; family TCS64; genus RBG-16-57-9. Next base: position 4,519 of record CAYLJH010000104.1, read on the forward strand.
GTCAAGCCAGCAGGCAACCGACGACATCTCGCTTTACAGCAGGGAGAGCCTGACATCGGTCAAGACAACCAAGCTGGCGGTGGGAGCCGCCATGAAGGAGGCCAACGTGACCTACGACGATATACAGATCGCGGAGGTCCACGACTGCTTCACCGTCGAGGAGATCATGTTCCTTGAGGACTCAGGGTTCTACAAGACAGGGGAGGGCTGGAAGGGCGTCAACGAGAGCTACGAGAGTGGAAAGGGCTCCAAGCACATCCCATACCTGAACGAGGGCAAGGAACTAATCGTAAACCCAGGTGGCGGGTTGAAAGCCGATGGCCACCCGGTGGGGGCAACAGGCATCCGACAGGTCCAGGAGTGCTGGGCGCAGCTCAGGGGAGAGGCGGGCGGACAGCAGGTTGATGGCGACATCGACACGGCCCTGGCCCACAACATAGGTGGCACGGGCGCGATATGCACCGCACACATACTCAGGAGGAACATTTAATGAGCGAACCTATCTCAAGGAGAAAATCACTGGTCGATTACAGGATCACTGCATCCAAATGCAAGGACTGTGGAAGCGTCTACTTCCCTCCAAAGAGCTTCTGCGATGTGGAGGGCAGGGCCAGCAGCATGGTCTCAGTGGACTATTTCTACGATCAGGGCGAGTTCTACTCGGGCTCGATAATATCAGCGGCCACGTCCCATTTCAAGTACCTTGACACCTTCCTGACCGGGGTCGTCCAGTTTGGCAACGTCAAGCTACCGGGCAGGATAACCGATCACATCCCAGGCCAGACCGATGATATCAGCCAGTACATCGGAAAGCCCCTTGTTCCCAGGTTCCGCAGGACATATGCGGACGGGCATGACGGGCTTGTCCACTATTCAAGCCTCAACTTTTCCTTCGCTGATGAGTACTATCCCCTCCAGAAGTATGTTGAGGTCCAGCCCTCCAAGGAGATAGAGAGACCTGGGATAGTGGGTTACGGCGCGTACATCCCAAAATACCGGATCAAGAACGATGGAAAGGGAATCCTCGGGGTAACCGAGCGCACACTGCCTTTCGCCGACGAGGACACCACAACCTTCTCGGTTGAGGCTGGAAAGAGGGCGCTGATCCACGCAGGTCTCAACAGCAGCTACATCAAGAAATGCTTCGTCGGAAGCGAGTCACCTACATACGCTGTAAAACCCATCATGGCGACGGTGAGCCAGGTGCTTGAGCTGGGGGAGAAATTCGAGGACGGCTTCTTCTCAGGAGGCGTTGACACCCAGTTCGCATGCAAGGCGGCCACTGACCTGTTCATCGACGCTGCCGCCCTGGTGAACTTCCCCGCGTTCGGCGGGGAGCACGTCATGGTCATCGGGGCCGATAACAGCCAGGCGGCCCCCGGGGACGCACTGGACTTCACGGTAGGCGCGGGTGCCACTGCGTACATCTTTGGGCGGAGGGACGTTATCGCCACGCTTGACCACTACGTGGCCTACACGAGCGATACCCCCGACTTTTACAGACGGGAGGGCCAGAAATACCCGAGGCACGGGGGCCGGTTCACAGGCCAGCCGGCGTACTTCAAGCACGTGCTGACGGCGACAAAGAGGATACTCGAAAAGGCCGATATGAAGCCCAAGGACATCGAGTACGCCATCGCCCACAGCCCAAACGGAGTGTTCCCCCAGAGGGCGCTGTTGCGGATGGGCTTCACCCAGGAGCAGATCGAGCCTGGTCTGGTGGCAAGGAAGATCGGCAACCTGTACTCGGGCTCATGTCCAACTAGCCTCGCTGGGATCCTTGACATAGCCATGCCTGGGGAGAAAATCCTCATGAGCGCGTACGGCTCAGGGGCGGGCAGTGATTGCTATATCTTCACTGTCACCGACAAGATCCTGGAAAAGCGCGAGCGGACCATCCCGCTGATGGATCAGATCGAGAATTCGCACAGGGAATACGTTGACTACACCTTCTACCGAAGGATGAAGGACAGCGTCTAAACCCCTTCTCTCAATCTTTTGTTTTCTCCGCGTTCTCATCCAGCTACTCGAAATCCCTCTTGAAAAGCTTCCACCCAACGACGCTTACTATGAAAACTATTAGAAGTATGACGCATCCCACGATGGCACCGACAACGTATGATATTCTCATCCTAATTCTCTCCAGTCATCGTCAGGTATATTGTTATCATGGCTCATCTACGCTGAGACGGGAGCACTCTAGGCTGCCTCAACTAGCTGGACAAGGAAACCGTTGGGGTCACGCAGGGTGATGATCTTCCTCTTGGAGTCCTTGTTGTAGACGGGGCCATCAACCTCGTATCCCTTTGCCTTAAGTTCCTCGCAGGTCTTCTCAACCTCGTCAACGAGCATCGCGTAGTGGCTGTATCCAGGGTTGTCAGAGGCGCGTGTCTTATTCAGGTCGATTACTAGCCCTGACGGCGAG
>CAYLJH010000105.1:0-6908 GCA_964383685.1 uncultured Candidatus Bathyarchaeia archaeon
CGTCGCCTGCCAGTAGCATGCCCTCGCTCAGCTCACCCCTGAGCTTCGCCGGCTTAAGGTTGGTCACAACCGCCAGGTGCTTCCCCAGCAGGTCGTTTGGGTCAGGGTAGTATGGCTTCAACCCGGCGCATAGCTGCCTCTGCTCGTCGCCCAGGTCAATCTTGAGGACGTAGAGCTTGTCGGCACCCGGGTGGTCCTTGATCTCGATGACCTTGGCCACCTTGATGTTCGCCGCGCTGATGTCAATGGCGTTGAGCAGCCTGTATGTGCCTCCCGCGTACTTTGTGACGAGCTCGCACATCTCGGTGATGGCGTCCTCAAGGTACAGCGTGCTGGTGGCAGAGTTCCCCTGCACGTAAAGGAGCAGGTTCTTGCTGTCCATGCCGATCTTGGTGTGCTGCCCCTGCTTCACGTCAAGCCAGCACAGCACTTTCTCCTCGTCCACTATCGCGAACTTTCCCGGCTGTAGCTTCACGGGCTCCGTCTCGCCCAGCGGGATGTAAAGCTCATTGCCCTGTGTAACGGTGAGCCTGACGTCGCCCTTGACGTTGTCGAGGTCGTGGAGGCCCGCGCTGACCAGCCTCTTGGCTGACACCACGTTGTAGCTATCCACGGCCGTGTTGATGGTGGGGAACCCGCCTTTCTCCTGCACCAGCTTCATGAGGTGGACGCTGCTGTTCTCCACATCCACCTTGAACTTCCTGTAGATGTCGTTGTAGGCCGCGATAATCGGGTTGCCCTCGGTCTCAACTCCCTTGAGCTCCTCGGCCACCTGCTTCTTGAGCCTGTCAAGCTCTCCGTTAGATTTCTTGATGCTGACGCCCTCGATAATGGCAAGCTTTACATCAACGCCCAGCTTTGCGATCTTCTTGTGTATCTCAAAGTTGATCTCCCGCTGCGCCCCCTCTGGCTCGGGCTCCTTTATCACAATCGGGTCGATCTTCCGCAGCACGATCTCTGCCTTGCCCAGTGTGTGGTTCTCGATATTCTTGTCGATGTCCTCCCATGTCAGGGGGTCCACGTTGAGCTGCTCCTCTATCTTGGCCGCGAACAGGGGCATTATGGGCTTGATCATTATTGCGATGTTCTTGACGATGTTGACGCAGCTGGTGAGCGCCCTCAGGGTCGCGTCCCTGTCCGTCTTGACGCCCTCCCATGGCCTGTTCTCCTGGAAGTACTTGTTGCCCATGCTGCTGATCTCAAGTAGGCGGTTCACCGCGTCCCTGAACTCGTAGCTCTCGAACGCCTTGTAGACGCCCATTGATTTCTCGTTGACCTCGGCGATTATCGTGTCGTCGTTGACCTCGCTGATCTCGCCGCCGTAGTTCTTGCCGGTGAAGCTCATGACGCGGTACACCAGGTTAGCGACGTTGGCCACCAGCTCGTTGTTGATCCTGCTCTCAAGGTTCTTGAGGTCCAGGTCGATGTCAGTCATGGTGTGGCTCAGGTTGGCCGCGTAGTAGAACCTGAGGAGCTCGGGGTCAAGGTACTCCTTGAACTCCTCCGCTGTGAGGAACGTTCCCCTGCTCTTGCTCATCTTCTCGCCGTTTACCGTGAGGAACCCGTGGACCACGACGTTATCAGGCACGTGGAACCCTGCCCCGTATAGCACGGCGGGCCAGAACAGCAGGTGGAAGTAGATGATGTCCTTGCCGATGAAGTGGATGATCTCGGCCTCGTCCTTCTGCCAGAAGTCATCTGCCGTGAACGGCTTGTCCTTTGCGTAGTTGGCCGTGGACGCGATGTAACCGATGGGCGCGTCAAGCCAGACGTAGAAGTACTTGTCCTCCTCGCCGGGGATCTTGAAGCCAAAGTATGGCCCGTCCCTGCTGATGCACCAGTCGTTGAGGCCGTCGTTGACCCATGTCAGTATCTGGTTCCTTATCTCGGGTTGGAGCCTCTTGTTGTTGTTCAGCCAGTCCCTGAGCCAGTCAGTGAACTCCCCCAGCTTGAAGAAGTAGTGGAGGCTGTTCCTCCTAATAGGCGGCGACCCGCAGATGCTGCAGTAGGGGTTGATGAGGTCGGTGGTGTCGTGGGTGGCGTTACATTTCTCGCAGACATCGCCGTACTGGTCAGGTGCCCCGCAGTTGGGGCAGGTTCCCTTGACGTACCTGTCGGGGAGGTACCTCTCGCATTTCTCGCAGTAGGTTAGCTCGATCTCCTTCTTGTAGACATAGCCGTTGTCCTGTAGGCGCTTGAATATGAGCTCGGTGTAATACCTGTTCTCGGGGCTGTTGGTGGTGTAGTAGCTGTCGAACTCCACATTGTAGTCGTCGTAGTCCCGTTTGTGTTCTTTCCCCCAGTGTTCGATGAACTCCTCCGGGGTTATCCCCTGCTTTGAGGCGTTGATCTCTATGGGCGCGCCATGGGTGTCCTCGGCCCCGCAGTAGACAACGTCCCTTCCCGCCAGCTTCAGGAACCTGACGTAGATATCTGTCTGGATGTACTCCACCATGTGGCCGATGTGAACCGGGCCGTTGGCGTAGATCAGCGCTGATGTTACCAGCGTTTTCTTGGACATGTCCTCTGCCATTATAGTTATCTCCGATAATTTGCTTAGCAATAGAAACCTTGCTTTATATTTGCATGCCCTGTAACCGCGAGAACTGATTCTTAACGGAATAAACACTGTTTTCCGTGGCTCATATCTTATATGAGTCCCTCTCCCTACGCTCTGGGATGCGGATGGGCGGGCTATCAAACATCGAGTGGTGGGAGGAGACAAGGAAACTGGGTATGAAACCCGGCCTTGAGTCCGTCAAGACCCTGCTGAGGCTGCTTGGAAGCCCACAGGACGCCTACAGATCAATCCACGTAACAGGCACCAACGGGAAGGGATCGACGTCGGCCATGGCGGCATCAATCCTTCGGGAATCAGGGTACTGGGTCGGCCTTTTCACGTCGCCGCACCTGTCAAGCTGGACCGAGGGCGTCAACGTGGGCGGCGAGGATATCTCTGTTGAGGAGATGGAGGCCGTGCTTGGGGCAGTCCGCTCAAAGGTCGATGAGCTTCCGGGCCTCGATGTACGCCTCCCCACCCACTTCGAGGTGCTGGTGGCCGCCTGTTTCCTCTACTTCAAGGAGAGGGGGGTCGAGTACGCCGTTGTCGAGGTCGGGATGGGCGGGAGGGACGATGCCACCAACGTCATACCCAGCAGCGTATCAGTCCTCACAAACGTGAGCCTGGAACACACGGCGTGGCTAGGCGGGACCGTTGAGGAGATAGCGCGGGTGAAGGCCGGGATACTGAGGGAAGGCACGGCCATCGTGACCGCGGAGGCCCAGCCCGAGGTAATCAACGTCATAGAACTTGTTGCAGTGGAAAAGAACAGCGAGCTCATCAGGGTCTGGCGGGACTATATCCCCATCCCAAGTATGATCGACTTGGGCAGTCAGGGCTTCCATCTGGTGACGCCCGACGGGCAGATCAATGACCTCAGAATCCCGCTGCTGGGAACCCACCAGGTTCTCAACGCCTCGTGCGCGGTGGCCGCCGTGCGATATCTCAATGACCCCCGGATCAATGAGGAGGCGATCAGGGAGGGACTGAGGAAAGTCGTCTGGCCGGGACGGTTCGAGATCGTGGCACGGAAGCCACTGGTGGTTCTGGACGGGGCCAAGGACGCTAGGGCCGCTGAGCGGCTCAAGGAGACCGTGAGGACTTACCTGCCGGGGCTCGACGTTTTCACCGTCATCGCGATCTCCAGCGACAAGGACATCGAATCCATGGTGAGGAGCCTCGCTGATGTAACTGGGCGTTTCATCATCACGGAGCACAGGGTTAAGGCGAGGACCGCCACGGCCGAGCAGATAGAGGAAGTCGTGAAGAAAACCGGTGTCCCGTACGAGATCGTTGTCCCGGTTCACAGGGCCATAGAGTCCGCATTGGAGTTGGCGTTAGAAAGCGATGTAATACTGGTCGCTGGATCGGTTTTCCTCGTGGGCGAGGCCAGGGAGTACTGGCACCCTCACTCAAGCAACTCGGGGTAGATCTTCCTGACGGCCAGGATCAGGCTTGTCCCGAAAAGGGTCGCGCCGATCGTAATCGCGATCCTCTCAATAGCGGCAACGGGAAGAACTGCGACAAATACGATGGGCTCCGGGTTTAACCAAAGCAAATAGATCAACCCTCCAAGCATATGTCCCGCGATAGTTGACGGGAAACTACATAGAAGCACTCCTTTCGTGAGCTCGTTGCGGTTATCAGACTGTATCATTTTCCCAATCTTGTCCCTGAACAATAGTATCACGGCTAGTCCTATGAACTGAAGAAGCGGATAATACGGAACGGCTCTTCCGGTCTCGAAAACGTACCATCCAGCAGTGAGAGTTCCGAGTACCCCCGCCGCGCTCATCCATCCATTCTTATATCCCCTTCCAAGCATAGCTGCGACGAACGCAGTAACAGCCGCTAAGGGGGTGAAGAAAAGCCCTGGGCCGCCTCCTTTTAGCATTTTACCTATCACCGCACCGATGAACGCCGCTGCCGGCCCGTAAACAGGTCCAAGCACCAGTCCGTACCCTATCTCCAACATCCTGACCATGTCGATGGAGGTCCCCTCAGCGCCAATCATGGGCATCCCCGGCAGCAGGCTGAGAACAGTGTACGCGGAGGCTAGCATGGCGACTAGAGTAACTTTCTTGGTGTTCATTAGATTTCATCCTACCTTTCCTAACGGGGCATTGAATACTTTTCTATCCATTTCTGAAAACCCGACGCCCCGTAACTTAACGCTGACTACTTTTAGTCCCGTTGAACGCTGGGGCTGCCAGAACACGGGTTCTAATGTGTATAGAAATCATCAAACGGGGACACTTTGGAGAAATTATGGAATATTTTTCCAAGCCTTCATCTTTCCGAAAGACCTGCCGATTAGAAATATTTAAGCGTCGCCTGCCGCGACTGAATATGAATCATAATGGCAACCCTCAGCAAGCCAACAGAGGAAATGCAATTCATTATCGCCACTGACGTAGGATCAACCACCACTAAAGCACGGCTCTTCCACAAGAAGGACGGCGAGTGGAGGTTCCTAGTGGCGGGTGAGGCACCAACAACGGTAGAGGCCCCTTACGAGGACGTAACCATGGGGGTACAGAACGCGGTAAGGGAGATTGAGGAGTTGACAGGACACAAGCTCCTTGCGCCGGAGGGCGGGATGATCATCCCATACGACGGAGAGAAGGGTGTAGACCTCTATTGCACGACAAGCAGTGCAGGCGGCGGTCTACAGATGATGGTATCCGGTCTAATCAAGTCCATGACTGCGGAATCAGCCAACAGGGCGGCCCTGGGAGCTGGCGCGATTGTCATGGATGTCATTGCCAGGGACGACGGCAGACAGACATACCAGAAGATCAGGAGGATCAGGAGCCTTAGGCCGGACATGATACTCATGGCAGGAGGCACCGACGGCGGCGCGAGTCAGCACGTCATGGAGATCGCCGAGCTAATCAAGGCAGCGGAGCCAAAGCCGAGGCTTGGGGTCTCGTACCAGCTGCCCATCGTCTACGCGGGCAACAAGGCGCTCAGGCCACAGATCGAGGAGCTTCTCAAGGATGGCTTCGCGCTTGACATGGTGGACAACATCAGGCCGGTCCTGGAGCGGGAGAACACCGAGCCAGCGAGGCGTGCCGTCCACGAGCTTTTCATGGAGCACGTCATGAGCCACGCACCGGGGTATAACAACCTCATGAAGTGGACTGATATCGATATTATGCCGACCCCCGCGGGCGAGGGCATGGCCATCCAGCTAATCGCAAACACATTCAAACAGAACGTCATGGGCGTCGGCCTTGGCGGGGCGACGACCAACGTCTACTCCATCGTTGACGGCAGGTTCGTACGCAGCGTATCAGCCAACCTGGGCATGAGCTACAGCGTCACCAACGTCATGAAGGAGGCAGGCATCGAGAACATCATGAGGTGGATACCTTTCGACCTGGACAAGGAAGAGGTGGCGGCCAGGCTCATGAACAAGATGATCAGGCCGACCACGATCCCACAGACACTTGAGGACCTGATAGTGGAGCACAGCGTGGCAAGGGAGGCCCTGAGGCTTGGGCTGAAGCATCACAGGAGCATCGCCACGCGGCTCAAGGGCGTTCAGCTCCAGAGGACCATCAGCGATATGTTCGAGCAGTCCGTTGCCGACAGCTACATCGATATGATGATAATAGACATCTGCGCGGGCACTGGAGGGCTACTGAGCCACGCGCCGAGGAGGGTCCAGAGCATGCTCATCCTGACGGACGCATGGCTCACGGAGGGCATCACCAGGATGATGCAGGACAGCGTGTTCATGATGCCCCACCTGGGCGTGTTGAGCACGGTTTACCGCGAGGCAGCCTGGAACATCTTCGACAAGGACTGTCTGCTGAGGCTGGGAACAAGCATCGCGGCCAAAGGTCAGGCCAAGTTCGGCGAGCCCGTCATGGAGATCGATATCACGATGCCAGACGGGAAAGTCATCAACGAGAAGATGATGCTCGGAGACTTGAAGCTAATCAAACTCGGGGAGGACGAGGAGGCAAAGGTAGTTGTGAGGCCCGAGAAGCTATACGACATAGGGGCTGGCCCCGGTGAGGAGCTTGAGGCAACTGTGCAGGGAGGCGTTGCCGGCCTGCTGCTGGACGCACGTGGAAGGCCACTGTACTTCCCCGAGGAGGACTCCACACGCAAGGAGCTACTGCTCAAGTGGTTCAAGGCCACGGATATGTACGACGAGGAAGCCCTAGGGAGGCTACTATAATGGTAGATAAATCAACGACGAAGAAAGTAAACGGCGAGAACGACACGGAAGAGGCGCACGCCTATACCCCTGGACTGAAGGTCAAGAGGGCAACTACCGTAGAAAAGATGAGGAGGCTTCCCCTTCTGGGGGAGGTCTACCCCAAGGTGGGCGATA
>CAYLJH010000106.1:0-6836 GCA_964383685.1 uncultured Candidatus Bathyarchaeia archaeon
AGCCCGCCATGGTCGCCAGGATGGCTATTGGCAGTTTCTCCGCCAGCCCGCCCATCTTGTCCATGTCCCTGGTGCCCGTCTTGAACAGTAGGGCCCCCGAGACCAGGAAGAGCAGGCCGATTGCCAGCCCGTGGCTGATGCTGTAAGAGATTGATCCTAGGACGCCGTTTGCGACGTACGTGAATACGCCCAGCACACAGTAGTTCATCTGGCTCATGCTCAGGTAGGCCACGAGGCGCTTTGTGTCCTTCTGGACAAGCGCCATCACGCCCGCGTAGAGTATGGTTGCCAGCGCCCACAGCATGAACCACCCGCTGATCCCCTGCAGAACAGGCTGGAACGGCGGAAGTAGCCTCGCCATGGTGTATGTGCTCAGCATCACCGAGGTCGCCCCCAGTACCGCGCTCACGGGCGCAGGTGACTCGCTGTATGTATCGGGCATCCATCCGTGGAAGCCAAGTGCTCCGATCTTCACGAACAATCCTAGGCTGAACGCAAGTCCAACCCAGAAGGCACCCGCCTGATCCGCTATGTGCGCCAGGTCAGCTATCTCGAAGCTGCCCGTCAGCCAGAACGACCCCAGGATACCGATGAGGAATATGCCCCCGCCGAAGTGTGTCCACAGGAAGTATAGCATGCTGTTTCGCTTGCGGTCTCCGTAACCGAAGAGCAGGATCAGCAGCCACGAGAAGACCAGGGCCAGCTCGAAGAACATGAAGAACTCGATGAGGTTGGTTGATAGCATGCACCCCGCCACGCTTCCGCCGTATAGCAGGAAGAACGCGTAGAACCGTGCATAGTTCTCGTTACTCTCCTCGATATCGTCAAGTCCGAACCGCCTCTCCATGTATGGCATGCTGAACAGCGTCGAACCTGCGAAGACGAATATGTACGTGAACACCATCGGGATGCTCAGGCCGTCGGCCATGAAGCCGAGGGTCAGTTTCACGGGTTCCGCGACCCAGCTGTATTCCTCGATTATTGACTCTTGTTGTACGGCCTGGAATAGGCTCCCGAATACCACCGTGGATATCAGGAATATGCCCAGGACTATCCAGCTTACATTCTTTCCAATCTTCCTTCCGATGAGGTAGACTATGGGTGCTGACAGGAAGGTCGCCAGTATAACCATGAATAGTATGTTGTTTACCATCTCATTCACCTCACGACAGTAGTCCCGCGACTACCTCCATTAGTGGGTCGATGATCGGCCTTGGGTATATGCCGATCAGTATGGATAACACGCAGAGCAGGATCATTGGGAGTGTCATCACCCATCCCGCCTCCTTGGTATCCTTCAAGTGGTCAGGCAGCGGTCCGTAGAAGATCCGCCGCATCGTCCACATAGTGTATGCCACCGTCAGTGCGGTGGACAGGATCGCGGCCAGTGCCAGCAGGAAGTTACCTGAGATGGCCCCGATTCCCGGCCCGAATGCCCCCATGTAGATCATCATCTTTGATGGGAACCCGACTGTCGGGGGAATTCCTGAGATGCTCATGGCACCGATCAGGAAGGCCATGGCAGTTATAGGCATCTTAGCGGCTAGTCCGCCGAGCTGCCTGATATCCCTGATTCCAGTCTGGTGCATGACCGTCCCTACGCTGAGGAAGAGGGCGGCCTTTCCGAGCCCGTGGCTGATATAGTGCATCATGGCACCCGTGACACCCATTGTGCTCGCGGTGGCTATGCCGATGAAGATGTACCCCATCTGGCTCATGCTGGAGTATGCCAGCAGGCGCTTGATATCAGTCTGGGACAAGACCATCAGCCCTCCGTAAAGCATGGTGCCGAAGCCCCAGATGAACATCAACGTAAAGTTGGCGTCGATTACCCCTGAGATCGGCAGAAGCATCTTGACAATGGCGTAAGCGGCCAAGCCGATCATTGCTGGGCTCAGCAGTGCGCTGATTGGCGTAGGTGCCTCCGCGTGCGCGAAGGGCAGCCATACGTGTAGCCCGAGCATGGCCATCTTGACCGTCAGGCCAAGCATCATGGATACCACGACGAAGCCCGCGTACTGGTTTCCGGAAAGGGAAGCCAGGGCTGAGATCTCGAATGATCCCGTCAGCGCGAATGCTGAAAGCGCCCCGGTTACGAACACCACGGCTCCCACGATGGACCATAGTAGGTACATCAGCGCGATCTTCTCACGCTCGCCTGAGCCGTACACGTTGATGAGTGCCCATGAGGGGATGATCATCAGCTCGAAGAAGAAGTAGAACTCGAACAGGTTTGTGCTGAGAACTACCCCTAGCATGCTCGTGATATAGGCCAGGTATAGCGCGTAGTACGTTGCGTGTGCGTTGGGGTTCTCCTGGTGGTTGTACTGCTCATGGATGCTGTGATCCATGTAAGCGTTGGAGTAGATTACCATAATCACCCCAAGCACGGACACCGTCAACGCTATGGGTATGCTGAGGCCGTCAGCGTATAGCCCGAAGACTATACCCGGCAGCCAGGTAATGTACTCGCCCACCGGGTTCTCCCCCACGCCCCCTAGGAGGCTGGCGAAGTATGCTGTACTGTACAGTAGTGGGATTAATGCCACCCAGCTCGCCCTCTTGCCCAGGCTCCTTCCCGCGAAGTAGACTACCGGCATGAAGACGATTGGGAGGAGAACGGCTAACCAAAGTGATCCGAACATTTTAGATTCCTCCTGAATAGAGCATTCCGAGTATTATTGCCATTAGCATGATCACGATGTATAGTATGTTCATGCTCAGCAGCCCGGTCTGGCTCTTCTTTGCTTTATGATATATGCTGATAACTGCGGCTGGGATGCTGGTGTTGATGAGGCCGAATATGGCTCCTTCCTCAATCACCTCGTACATCGCATCGCTCGCTGACGTAGTGGCTGACGCCACGACATCGCTTAACGGCATCAAGACCTTTGCCTCGAAGCCGTTGTAGATGGCCTTTGACAGTCCCAGTGTGCCGTCAACGAAGACCCTGTAGAAGAAGGCGTTCATGTACCACCTGTTCCACAGGAAGTTGTGGATTGATTTCCTCATAGGGCTACTCTGGACCCATTCCCAGGAATCCCAGTTTTTGGCCCAGTAGAAGTTGTAGCCGAGGAACCCACCAACGGACAGGGCTAACGCGCTCAGTCCGGCTCCGATCAGTTTTGTTTCATTGCTGATGTGTGGGACGTGCATCGCCTCCGCGACCGAATGGGGTAACAGTGCCTCCACCATGTGGTGCATCTGTTTCTCGATGAAGACCTCGGGGTTCAGGCTTGGGTTGAAAACCCCTGCCAGCCCGAGAGCTCCAGTCAGTACGAACAGCCCAACGAGTATGGCGATAGGCCATAGCATCACGTTAGGTGACTCATGCGGAGCATGTCCATGGTGCTCTAGGTCCTGAATGAACTCGGTTGCCTCTCCCCTGAAGGTGAGGCTGATGTACCTTATGCTGTACGCGAAAGTCATGGCGGCTGATACAACCCCTACGGTCAGTAGCGCGTATGCCAGTGGCGTTCCTGCCTCCAGCGCGGCCAGGAAGACCGCGTCCTTGCTCCAGAACCCGCTGAACGGCGGGAATCCGGATAGGCTCAGGGTCGCCAAGCCCATTAGGATGTACGTCCACTTCATGTATTTCTTCAGGCCACCCATGTTGAACGTGTAGATGGTGTGGACTGCGTGTATCACTGACCCGGCTCCGAGGAACAGGGCCGCCTTGAACATGGCGTGGCTTGCCAGGTGGTAGATTCCCGCGGTCAACCCAGGGATGTATGCGCCCTCAGTGAAACCGGATAATCCTAGACCGAGCATCATGTAACCGATCTGGCTTACTGTGGAGTACGCCAGTATCTTCTTGAGCTCAACGGCCACCAATGCCTGACTTGCCGCCATGAAACAGGTGAACGCACCCACAATCGCGATTGTTATGAAGTAGACCTGCGCCTCCGGGAGGTGCAGCGCCCATGTCCCGACGTAGAACACTGGGCTCATACGGGCCACGAGGTAGACCCCCGCCTTGACCATGGTCGCAGCGTGGATAAGCGCAGATACGCTCGTCGGGCCTGCCATTGCCTCGGGTAACCACTCGTGGAGTGGGAACTGTGCCGATTTTCCGATGGGGCCCCCGAGCAGCAGTACCGCGAACAGGGCTATCAAGCCCGGAACTTTGGACATCTCGGTGAGCCATACCTCGCTTGTCTGCATCAGCTCAACGTAGTTGAACGTGCCTGCAAAGTAGTACAGGATGAAGATGGCCGCCAGGATCAGCACGTCGCCGATTCCGGTGATCACGAACGCCTTCATGCCGGCGTGGCTCGGTGGGTACATCTCGGTCGGTGGCGGGCCTCCCAGCCATCGTTCCTTCTTGTCCCTGTAGTAGTACCCGATCAAGCCGTAGCTACAGATGCCTACCCCTTCCCAACCGATCATGGTCATGATCAGGTTGTCGGCCAGTACCAGCAGAAGCATGCTTCCCATGAAGTACAGGAACAGGAACCAGTAACGAGTGAGTCCCTCGTCCCCGTGCATGTAGCTAGTGCTGTAGACAACGATGAGGAAGCTGATGAAGGCCACCACGTTGCTGATGATGATGCTCAGCGGGTCAACCAGGACTCCAAAGTCCAGTGGCGTGCCGTTGGGCAGCGTCATCCATGTAATTAGTTTGATATCTCCTGGGGTGTGTCCGAAGAGATATGGGATCATCATCGCGGACGCGACCACGGCTGAGAACGCGAATGCGACCGCCCCGTAGTCCCTTACCTTGTTGTTGATCTTTCCTAGTATGGGCATCATTAATGCCCCGAATATGGGCAGCATCCAGGCTAGGAAAGGCCATGGGTGCTCCATGATTATCTCAAGTACGCTTCCACTCAATATAGAACAGCTCCTATGTAGTTGTTAATTCCCTCTATCAGGGACTTTGAGGCTTCAGAAGCGAAGCCAACTATCGGGCTCGGGTAGAACCCAAGCGCGATGATAAGCACGGCCATAACCATGGCCACGCCCACCATCAATATGGGGGCTTCCTTTGCCTCGATGGTATCCTCTGTCCTCTTGGAGAGCAGGGTGATCAAGACCCGTAGATAGTACGCCATGCTAAGGGTGCTGTTTAGCACACCGGCCAAGGCCAGTATGGATAGACCAGCGCCCATTGAGGCATTGAACAGGATGAACTTGCTGATGAACCCGCTTGTACCGGGTACGCCTCCAAGTCCCATGAACGCCACGAAGATTGTTAGTGTCGTCCAGGGCATCATCCTCCCCACGCCCTTCAACTTGTTGATGTCTCTTGTGCCCGTCTCGTGGACTATGCTGCCCACGGAAAGGAAAGCCATCCCCTTCATCAGGGAGTGGTTGAAGATGTGCAGGAAAGTGCCCAGCAGGCCGTAGGTCATTCCGGTTGAGATGCCGATGAGCATGTAACCGACCTGCCCTATGCTGCTGTATGCCAGCATCCTCTTCAGATCGTCCTGGCGTAAGGCCAGGAGGTTCCCGACTGTCATGGTGACCAAGGCCAGTATGGCTATGGGCACCTTGAAGAAGCCGGGTTCGAACGCGATGTATAGGACCCTCGTCAGTGCGTAGAGTCCTGTCTCGATGACTACTCCCGACAATAGTGCACTGATTGGGCTTGGAGCCTCAGGGTGCGCGTCGGGAAGCCATGTGTGAAGCGGCACGATCGCGGACTTTACGCCGAACCCTACAACTAGGGTAGCGAAGACCAGGATCGTCCATGGTGTCATTGGTGCTCCTCTCAGTGTTGAAGCCAAGGCTGCGAAGTTTAGCGTCCCCGCCATACCGTAGATGAGTGCCATGCTTAGAAGCAGGAATGCTCCCGCGGTGGCGCTCATGATCAGATACTTGAAGCCAGCCTCTATTGGGCCCCAGTTACTCTTCAGGAACGAGACCAAGACGTAGCTTGCAAGCCCCATTAGCTCCCAGAAGACGAACAGTGTGAACAGGTCGCCTGACATGACGATTCCGTACATGCCCGCGACCATGAAGATCACCAGGGTGTTGAACTCAGTGACCCGTGACTCGTGCTCCATGTAACTGATGGAGTAGACTGAGACGAGTAGGGAGAGCAAGCCGATGCTGAACGCCATGTACACCCCGAGCATATCTATCTCGAAGACACCGCTGAGCGGAGGTGCCTGTCCCCATGAGTATATCACGAGGACGTGGTTCGCCGTCTTGCTCACCTGATCGTACAGCGTGTAAACGCCGTACAGTGAGAGAGCGAACACCAGCACCATCCATGCGTCGGTCAGCTTGAGTTTAATCTTCTCTGAGTAGAGTCCGATGAATGGGGTTGCCATTCCACCGAGTAGGGTTATCAGTACTGGTAACGGGAGTTGAAGTCCCTGTGAGATTAGTTCTTGTCCTACCATTTTAGCTTCCTCAGTTTCTTTATGTCGAATGTCTTGTAGTGCTTGAACACGTTAAGCGCCAGTGCAAGACCGACCGCTATGACTGTCCCATCCAGCACCAGCGCCATCATGACGATGGACTGGGGGAACGGGTCAATCATGCCAGGGGTCTGCGTCGAGAGGGCGACGAAGAGCAGGTTGGCGGCATTGAAAAGAATCTCAACGCCGATTAACAACCTGACCAAGTCCCTCTTCATGACGAGCGCAACTAATCCAACTAGGAAAAGCAACGCAGTCGTGATTATGAACATTTCAAGTGGATACATTATTTGTCCTCCCTCTTCATTTTCAGCATGGCTATAGTACAGACCACAGCCGTCAGTATGACGAAAGCCTGTATGATCAGATCCATGCCTCTGACCTGCCAAAGGAACTGGCTGACCCCTGTCGTGATGTCGTCGTATGACCCGGCGTTTATTGAGAGTGACGCAATAGTGTCGAGCGCAT
>CAYLJH010000107.1:0-6817 GCA_964383685.1 uncultured Candidatus Bathyarchaeia archaeon
TTGTGTTTACGATTCCTAAAACAGTAGATAAGAATTGAATTTAAGAAGAAGATACGGTCGTGGATGATGAAGCAGATATTCTAGCGCGTATTGCTAGAATAAGTTCGTCGTGAATAGTCACTTCTTTACGATAAATGGTAGAGAAATTTTTAATTAGATATTATATAGCGATTGTTCGTTTGTTTACCGGCAACAGAACACCACACCAATAGAAAACCAAAGTAATTAGTTGTTTTTCCAGTAAAAAAGGGGGATTAACATGAAGGTTTTAACTTCATGTTATGTACTTACATGTCCATGTCGTCAGGCATGCCGCCGGGTGGGCCGCCTGGGCCGCCCATTCCGCCTGAACGCGCCGCGACCACGTCGTCGATCCTGAGGATCATTGACGCGACCTCGATGCCGCTCTTGATGGCCTGCTCCTTGACGACCATTGGCTCGACTACGCCTTCCTTCAGCATATCGATGACGCCCTCGTCGAAGACGTTGACTCCCATCGATGCGCCGCCCTTCTTGGCGTGGGCCGCCTTCATGGCGACCATGGTGTCCAGTATGTCAAGGCCGGCGTTCTCGCTGAGGGTCCTGGGGATAACCTCCAGTGCCTCCGCGAATGCCTCGATGGCCAGCTGCTCACGTCCGCCGACTGTTGCAGCGTACTCGCGAACCGCCTTTGCCATCTCCATCTCGATGCTGCCGCCGCCTGATACCATCTTGGGTACCTCGGCAACGTCAGAGATGACGTAGAGGGCGTCGTTCAACGCGCGCTCGGCCTCGTCCAGCATCCTCTCAAGTCCTGCCCTGATGAAGATAGCTACTGCCTGTGGGTCCTTGCACTCCTCGACGAAGATCATCTTGTCGTTTCCGACCTTCTTCTCCTCGACGGCTCCACATAGGCCCAGGTCCTCGACCTTCAGGTCGGCCAGGTTGTTTACCACCTTGCCGCCCGTAGCCTTTGCCAGCTTCTCCATGTCGCTCTTCTTGACTCGCCTTGAGCCCAGCACGCCTGCCTTGGCTAGGTAGTGCTGTGCCATGTCGTCGATGCCTTTCTGGCAGAAGACGACGTTTGCGCCAGTGGCGACGACCTGGTCCACCTTCTTCTTGAGCATATCGGATTCCTGGTCTAGAAATGCCTTGATGCTCTCGGGGCTGGTGATCCTGATCTCTGCGTCGAACTCTGTCTTCTTGACCTCTAGAGGTGTGTCGATTAGCGCGATCTTGGCTCCCTTGATCTTCTTGGGCATGCCAGCGTGGACGACTTCCTTGTCGACGATGATTCCCTTGACCAGAGCGGTCTCCCGGAGGCTCCCGCCTTCCTTCTTCACGATCTGGACGTTGTCAACGTCGGCGATTACGTCGCCGTTGCGGTGCTCAATGATCTGCTTGATTGCGTCGATGACGACCCCGCTCAGGTGGTCCCTTGCGTTGCTGACCGCCTTGCCCCTGATGCTGGTATTAGACAGCTTCATGAGGGTCTCGTGGTCATCCATATCAACATCGATTGCCGCAGCCTCAAGGGCCTCTAGGGCCTTCTCGGATGCCGCCTGGTAACCAGTTATGATGATGCTTGGGTGGATGTTGTCATCGATGAGCTCGGATGCCTTTCCCAGTAGGGCGCCTGCGAGTAGGACGCTTGTGGTGGTCCCGTCGCCGACTTCCTTGTCCTGGGTCTTTGCTACCTCGATCATCATCTTGGCCGCTGGGTGCTGTACATCGATCTCTTCGAGAACCGTGGCTCCGTCACTTGTGATGGTGATGTCGCCTAGGCTGTCGATGAGCATCTTGTCCATGCCCTTGGGGCCGAGTGTGGTCTTTAGCACCTCGGCGATGATCTGCGCAGCCATCATGTTGGACCTGCGTGCATCGCGTCCGCGCTGTCTATCAGTGTCCTCCTTGAGGACTATGACCTGCTGTCCGCTTGCTGTTGTGTAGTATGACATTTTTTGTTACTCCTACATCATCCCGGGCATACCGCCCATTCCTGGAGGCATACCGCCCATTCCACCCATTCCGCCGGGTGGGCCTGGGGGCGCGCTCATCTTGCTGACAGCGATGATATCATCGATCCTCAGCAGGAGTGTGGCTGCCTCTGTGGCTGACTTGATTGCCTGGGCCTTTACGACCATCGGCTCGTAGATGTTGAGGACTGATAGGTCGGCGACCTCGTTCTTGATGCCGTCTACCCCTACCCACTTGTTGCCCTTGGCGTGCTCGCTCTGCATCTCGCTCAGTGCGTCGATGGGGTCCATCCCGCTGTTCTCAGCTAGGGTGATGGGGATTACCTCGATGGCGTCAGCGAAAGCGATAACCGCGAGCCTCTCACGGCCCGCAAGCTTCTCGGCGTACTCCCTGAGCAGCCTCGCTGTCTCTATCTCGGGCGCTCCTCCACCGGCCACGATCTTTGGCTCCTCGACAACGTCCTTGATGACGCATAGCGCGTCATGGATGCTGCGGTCTGCCTCGTCGACGACACGCTCTGTGCCGCCGCGGATCAGTATGGTCACGGCCTTGGGGTTCTTGCAGCCTTCGACGAAGATCATGCTGTCGTCGCTTACCTTGCGCTCCTCGACTAGCTCTGCGTAGCCCGCGTCCTCTGCGCTCAGCTGGTCAACGCTGTTGACGACCTTTGCGCCTGTGGACTTGCTCAGTGCCTCCATATCGGATTTCTTGAGCCTGCGTGCTGCCAGGATGCCTTCCCTTGCAAGGAAGTGCTGTACCATGTCATCGATTCCCTTCTGGCAGAAGAGGACGTTGATGCCAACGTCCTTGACCTTCTTGACCATGTCCCGGAGCATCTGCTCCTCCTGGTCTAGGTAAGCCTGCATCTCCTCAGGGGTCTCGATTGAGATCTTTGCATCGAACTCAGTCTTCTCGATCTCCATTGCCGCGTTTAGCAGCCCGATCTTGGCCTCCTTGATCTGCTTTGGCATACCGTCGTGGACGACCTCCTTGTCGATGATCAGTCCGCTGACGAGCCTGGTGTCCGTCATGGACGCGCCTGGCTTCTTCTCGATCTTGATCATGTCGAGGTCAACGGTGTACCCGCCGTCCTCCGGCTCCGCGATCTGTAGTACCGCATCGACGCTGATGTTGCTGAGGTACTCGCTGTGTTGGTTGACCAGCTTGCTAGCCATGGTGGTCTTGCTGACCCTCATGAGGACTTCCTTGTCCTTGGACTCCACCTTCATTGCGATCGACTCTAGGATCTCAAGGGCCTTCTCCTCGGCCTGCCTGTAACCTTCGATAATAACCGTGGGGTGAACCTTCTTCAGCATAAGCTCTGTGGCTTTTCCGAGAAGCTCGCCTGTTAGAATGACAACGCTTGTTGTTCCGTCGCCTACCTCGTCGTCCTGGGTCTTGCTGACCTCTACCATCATCTTGGCTGCTGGGTGCTGTACGTCCATCTCCTTGAGCATCGTTGCTCCGTCGTTGGTGATGGTTACGTCACCGAAGCTGTCCACCAGCATCTTGTCCATTCCCTTTGGACCTAGGCTGGTCTTGACCGCCTCCGAGACGATCCTTGCCGCCATTATGTTGCTGGCTCGGGCGTCCCTTCCGGTAGAGCGCTGGGTCCCCTCTTTGAGGATGACAACTTGTTGTCCTTGTGCACTCATTGTAATTTTACTCCTATGCTACAACTCTGTGGCGAGCGGCGTGTAGATGTGTGATTAATTATGCTGATACTAGTGTTTTCACCGCTCATTAGTGTACCACTTTT
Source organism: uncultured Candidatus Bathyarchaeia archaeon (assembly GCA_964383685.1). Classification (GTDB taxonomy): domain Archaea; phylum Thermoproteota; class Bathyarchaeia; order TCS64; family TCS64; genus RBG-16-57-9. Next base: position 3,716 of record CAYLJH010000107.1, read on the forward strand.
GGTTGTAAACCGCAAGTTGTATACCTAGAACCTTTAAAAAACCTTCTGGTCGGGTGTAGTAGTATTACAGTTCTACTAGATAAACCATGTTACCGGTGCACCGGACGATGTCCTCGTCCACCAGGTCTGACACCAGGTCTTTGATGACATCTTCTCTTATCTGCATGTGCCTGCTTATTGCGCCGAGAGTCGTTGATCCCTGATTGAGAATGAAATGCATGACCTGCCTCTTCTTCCTGTCAAGCTCGTCCAGCGCCTTGACGCTGGCGTTCATGGCGAGGTTCCTGATGTACAGGAGCCTGGCCCTGCGCTTCTCAAGGCTCTCAAGCTCGTCATCGATGCTCTGGACGATGTTGCCCAGCGGGTTGATCTTGTCGATGCCCGAGCCCTCCTCATCCAAGTCGGTGACCTTGTCCTCAAGCTTGTCCATGTAGTTGTCCGCCGTGGTCCAGAGGTCGGGGTTGTTGAAGCTGATGAGCCGCTGGTTGTACAGGTGGGGGCTAAAGTCTATCTGGAGGCTGTAGAACTTGTTGAGGCTGAAAACGTTCTTGTCGGCCCCCTTCTTGCTCTTCTGGCGGACCACATCGACGAGCTGGGCGTTCCTGAGCACCTTCATGTGCTTGGCTGCCAGCTGCTGGTGTATGTTGAGCTCGTTGCTGAGGCGAAGGGTGTAGTCAGGTGCCTCGCTGAGCTTCTCGATAAGCCGTCTCCGAACCGGGTTGCCAAGCACCTCGACCACCAGCTCAAAGTCGGTAGGGGTGCCCTTCTTCATCTTGTCCTTTTTCTCAGACATAACGTTCAACCCGGTTGTAAACCTGAGGTTGTATACTGGAGGGATTTAATAAAGTTGTTGAACCTGATTATTTCTTGTCTTTTTTCTTGACCCGGATCTTTTTGGAGCCACCGTTGAGCATTTTTAGTAACTCGTGGTCCCTCTTGATGATCTCATCACGGGTCTTGTAAGGGTCCTTGTCCATGTCTTATCCACTTCTCGACTTGATCACGCGTGTATTTGAAGGTTAAGTTTCTGAGAAATGAGTTAACTATCAGGGAATCATCCTCAGCCATTCTGGCTCCATTCTGTTCCAGGAATGTTTTCGTAGTAATGTACCCAGTACGTTTCTGTCCATCAGACCAAATACGGGCCCGAACCAAAAGTAGGAGCATTTGAGCTGCTTTCGCATAGATATCTCCATCAGCATGTTGGACCTGTTTGATTATTTCTTGGAATTGCGCCAAACTGGCTTTTTTGAACCATTGGCTCTCGTACTCAAACCCAGAAAACCCGCCATACTGCTGAATCATGACATCGTGAGTATCCACATAAAAATCCCAATCGGGGTACCAGTAGTCTTCCACGAATAAATGTTAGAAAATAATGAAAGATATAAGGCTAGAGTGCCTCAGCAACCGCTGCCGCGAACTCTTTTGTGTTGGCCTTGCCCTTGAGGTCCGGCGTCAGGGTCTTCCCCTCCACCAGCACCTTGAGGACAGCCTCCTCGATGAGCCTTGCCGCCTCGTTCTCGCCCAGCCACTCAAGCATCATTGCCGCGCTGAGCATGCACGCGCTGGGGTTTGCGATCCCCTTGCCCGCGATATCAGGTGCCGAGCCGTGTACGGGCTCGAAGATGCAAATGTCGTCGCCGACATTGCCCGATGGGGCCATTCCTAGCCCACCGACTAACCCGGCAGTAACATCGCTGAGGATGTCGCCGAACATGTTTGTGGTGACCACGACCTCGAATGACTCGGGGTACATGACCAGCCACATTGCCGCAGCGTCAACGATGAGCTCCCTGTACTCGATGCCCTCGTAGCCCTTGGCCGCATCTCTCGCGGCCTCAAGAAACAGGCCGTCGGTGTAGTCAAGGACGTTTGCCTTGTGTACAACCGTGACCTTTGTCTTGCCGTTCTTGACGGCGTAGTCCATGGCGTACTTTACGATGTTGTATGACGCCTCGTACGTGATGACCCTGACGTTGAACGCCGATTTCTCGCTCCTGTGGCCGATCATCTTGTAGATGCCCTCGGTGTTCTCCCTGACGATCATGAGATCAGTCTCGGGGCGGACCGCTGGGACGCCCGGGTATGCCTTGGCGGGCCTCAGGTTGACGTACAGGTTGAACATCTGCCTCAGCGGCAGGATGGTCTCCTTGGCGGTCTCCCCGACGCACGCGAACAGCGTCGCGTCAGCATCCCTGATCCCATCAATGGTTGCCTGGGGCAGTGCCGTGCCTGACTTTGCCTTCTCTGCGTCACCGATCATGTAGGTGGTGTAGTTGAACTCGATGTCGGCCTTCTTCTCAAGTGCGTCCATGACCTTGATGGTCGCGTCAACGACCTCTGGACCGATCCCGTCTCCGGGTAAAAGTGCGATATTGTATTTTGCCATTTACCATTCCTCAGTCTTATTTAGATAGGGTGCTAAGCCGCCGGCATTTAACACTTCCACCATGAACTCTGGCAGCGGGTTGAACTTCAGCTCCTTGCCGTTGGTCAGGTTCCTGACCACGCCGCCGGTGACATCGACCTCTAGCTTGTCGCCCTTCTCCACGGCGTCGTGGATGCCCGGGCACTCCAGGGCCGGTAACCCGATGTTGATTGCGTTCCTGTAGAAGATACGCGCAAAGCTTTCGACCAGAACCACGCTGACGCCATTACCCGCCAGGGCTATGGGCGCGTGCTCCCTGCTGGACCCGCATCCAAAGTTGGTCCTGCCCACGACGATGTCGCCGGCCTTGACTCCCTTCCTGAACGATGGGTCGTGCTCCTCGAAGACCTTCTCGGCCATCTCGGCCGGGTCGGTGAGCTCCATGTATCTGCCTGGGATGATGTAATCGGTGTTGATATCGTCGCCGTACTTCCAGACGTTTCCAGTCAGCTTCATTGCACTGCCTCCGGGTGTGTGATGTATCCTGTAATCGCTGATGCCGCAGCTACCGCCGCCGAGCTCAGGTAGACCTCCGCGTCCGGGCTTCCCTGCCTGCCGCGGAAGTTCCTGTTGCTGGTGGCGATCCCCTTCTCACCGGGGCCAAGAAGGCCGATGTGGCCCCCGAAGCAAGCCGCGCAGCTTGGGTTGCTGACGGTTGCGCCCGCGTCGAT
>CAYLJH010000108.1:0-6792 GCA_964383685.1 uncultured Candidatus Bathyarchaeia archaeon
ACGGCCGAAGTATCATGATTTGTGGTGCAACTGCATCAGGAAAAACTACCCTGTTGAACTCGTTGAGTATGTTCATCAAACCGGAGATGAAGGTAATTACAATTGAGGAAGTCAGGGAACTCAGGTTACACGAGAACTGGATACCAATGGTTCCTCGTCCCAGCTATCAACCTGGTGTTGAAGAAATCACGTTGTTCGACTTATTGAAGGCAAGCCTACGTCAGCGCCCCGATTACATAGTGGTCGGTGAAATTAGAGGAGAAGAAGCGTACACCCTTTTCCAGGCAATTGCCACGGGGCACGGCGGTCTATGCACGATCCACAGTGACAGCGTGGAATATGCCATTAAGAGACTGCTTAGCAGACCGATGGACATCCCTGCCATGATGGTCCCATTGATGAACGTGTTACTCCAGATACGAAGAGTCAAGATAGGAGACAAGGTTGTCCGAAGGGCAGATACTGTGACAGAGATAATTGGTCTGAGCTCAAGTAATGAGGTTCAAATTGAACACAGATTTAGGTGGGATTCCCATGATGACTCATACAGATTCCTAGAGTCAGCTGGACGAGGTGAATCCGTATTCAAACAAATATCTACCCTGAGACACGTATCAGAGTACTTGCTTGAAGAAGAACTTCAAAAGCGGACAACAATCCTCGAATGGATGGTAAAAGAGAACATCAATTCTCCTGACCAAGTTTCAGATATAGTATACACCTACTATACGAACCCTGAGGAGATACTGACTAGAGCGAGGTTTGAATTGACGTAATGATCGGTAACTTCTTGTCCGAGTTTGAAAATATTTACAGGGTCAGTGGGCTCCAACGCCCATTAGACGAATATTTCGAAAAAAGCAAGATAGTTTTGTTCGCCGGTTTTATTATATCCTTCTTTATTTTTACTTTTATACATATCCTGTTCAGAGTTCAAGGCCCCAAGGTTATTTACGGGACATTTGCCCTGTCTTCAGCGACAACCGCTTTACTCGCAGGGCTTGTTGTCCTGTACCCTCTCTACAATAAAGACCTAGTTGAATCCGAAATTAGTAGAAGTCTGCTTAACTCGGTAATGTTCATGCTATTACTTTCCAAAAGTGGCCTTTCAATTGAACGTATATTTGAACGAGTTGCGAAGACAGAGCCTAACGAGGCAATCCAGAATTATTTAAACAAGTTCATGGTCAACATCAAAGTCTATGGGCTCAACCCGCAGGAAAGTATTACCGATATAAGTAAAAGGAGCGCATCTGGGCTGTTCACAAATTTTCTTAACGGAATATTAACCACCATACAAACAAGCGGGGACCTCGATAAACTCTTCGAGTATGAGACAAAACAGTTAATACAGCGAAGAGAGGAGGAGAACATCGCTCTTTTGAATAACATTGGGTTCCTGAGCGAAATATATGTCACGATCTTGGTCATAGCGCCATTGTTATTGATTATTCTTCTTACCACTTTTAGCTTCGCAAGTGGCTCCTCGTCGGGAGCATCCAGTATTAATTCATTAAATCTCGTGGTTTTTGCGGGGATCCCACTTATTTCAGCAGTCTTGATGATTTTAGTTGACATGCAGGTGAGTGTTGACTAATGAAGTATTTCGAAGATCGGTATCTCAATTACGTCCAATATGCGAGTCTCACTATAGGTGTACTTCTATTCATTGGTTTCCTCCTTTCAGGTGAATACATTCCCGGGCCTCCTTTCTGGATACCATTGGATCGAAGGATAAACAATGGTTTTGCATTAAGCATTCTTATCATGATAGCTCCACCTGCTATTCTTCAGTGGAGCAACAGTAAATATTTTGCATCGGTAGAAGACAACCTTCCATTATTCCTCAGAGACGTCACCAATGAGGTTCAATCTGGGGTTCCTTTGATGTTCGCCCTGGAGAGTGTTTCTAGTAATGATTACGGCCCAATATCTGATCCTTTATTGAGGGCAATGAACCGCATTAACGTCACCTCCGATATTGAAAGTTCACTTATTTGGCTAGGAGACCAACTGGTTGTACCACAGGCAAAACGACTGGCCCTAATTCTAGTTGAGGCTTACAATACCGGTGGACGCGTGACAGAGATACTTGAATCAAGTCTGGATATGTTCACAATATTATCCAAACAAAAAAGAGATCGAGAGGAGTTGACGAGTCCCTATCTTTACATAGTATATCTGGGGACAGGTGTTTTTCTTTTGATCAGTTTGATCCTACTGACCGAGTTTCTATCCCCGATGTCTGAGCTAACTTTGGACCCAAATATACAGTCATCAGGTCTCGTTTCAAGTTTATTTAGCCTGGATTATTACTGGGGGATCCTTTTCTGGGCCGCCGTTCTAGAGGCAACTATTGGAGGGCTTCTGGGCGGTAAAATAAGGCATGGTTCGTTAAGCAAAGGCTTGTCCTATGCAAGCATTTTACTTGCAGTAACCATCTTATTTTTTAATTCGTGGCTGTTTACGGGGATTTGATGTCTGGGGAACAATTGACCGTTGAGGAAAAAAGCTTCCTCAAGTACATTGGCGATAGCGGTCTAATCCGATTAGAGCCCTTTGTATCTCCAGATGGTGTTATTTACAAGAGTCTTGAGACTGACGGATATGACTGGAAGCAGATCCTTTTCTTCTTGATCACCTTGGCCAAGAAAGGATACCTTGACGAGGAGGATTATGACAGAGCTATCTTTTGCCCTACCTGTGACTCACCGCACGTCTATTCAAAGTACGCTTGTCCTGTTGACAGGAGTATCTTCATAAAGAAAATCACTCTCCTTCAGCACATTACTGATGGTTTCCAGGGCAAAAAGAAAGTCTTCGAGCGGGAAGATCGTCTCATCTGTCCTCAATGTGGTGAGGACCTAGGGCATGCCCATGACAGTGGAACTCGTCACGAAAGCCTTAGAGAGATAGGGTTCAGTTTTGAGTGCGAAAAGAGTGGCCACAAATTCGAGAGGCCCCTCATTCTACACTTCTGCCCCGACTGTGGTTCAATGTTCGATTACAAGACAGCACATTACGTTCCCCTATTCGCCTACTTGCTGACAGACAAAGCGAAGAAGTATTTGCAGGAGGACCTGGATGTTGAAACGAAACTAGCACCATTGATACAGTTACTAGAATCAGAGGGCTTCATAACTTTGTTTGATGTCGAGATCACGGGTGTATCGGGCAGTAATCACCAGTTTGACCTGACTGCTGAAAGGAACGGCTCGACCATACTATTTGATTATGGCCTGGGTGATTCCAACAAACTGGTCTCCCTGCTGGGAAAGAAGATGGACTTGCCTGGACGCGAGGCGGTGCTGATCGATTTCGGAGCGGACTCTGAGTTTGAGAAACTCGGTAAGGTCTATAACATACTTATTCTTGGGATGGGGCAAGAGGGTTGGGAACTGATAATCAAGGATCTGATATCCAATCTCAAGGAGCCTCCGAAAAAAAAAGTTCAACGTAGAGGACTATGGGGTAGGTAAAATGGGTAACCCTCAAAACGTATTTCCATCCCGTATATCTTTCTCTGCCGAGAACTTTCTGAAGGTCCTTGAGAGCCTAGTCATGAAATTCGGGTCTGGAGGTGAGTCCATGATATTCCAGATGGGCCGAGATGCAGGGATTCACTTTACCTCAGACGTTCTATCAGAGATCAAAGAAGAGATGGAGCTGCAAGCCCTGTTTGAGGTCGTGATCACCCGGTCAAGCGGGGACGGGTGGGCTAACATGTCGATTAAAGAGTTCAACCCTCAGAGCGGGAGCATCGAGATTATCCTTATGGACAACGCGTTTAAGCCAATGTGCCTACACCTTGATCTCCCGCAGTGCTTCTTCCTCAGGGGATATATCTCGGGCATGATCAAGGAACTGACTAACATGGACTATAAGTTCTTTTCCAGCCAGTGCCTCGGCAACGGTGACGAGAACTGCTCAATAAGGTTGATCGCTGACCTGGATTGATGCCGCCGCCCTCAGGGGGCTCCATAGAATTTTCTTCACGGGGAGACGGCTACGTATCCTTGGCGGAGCCATGATTTGAGTCTTCAGATGCTATATCATCCATTTTTATCCTCGGTGAGTAATCTAAATGTGATTGATTTGGCTGATTATGATGTTATTATCAGGAACGCCCGGGTCGTAGATGGCGTAAACAAGGAGTACATCGGGGACATCGGCGTCAAACAAGGCAGGATAGTGGAAGCGGGGAAGATCTCGGGTGATGCCGATGTAGTCATAGACGCATCGGGCCTCTACGCCCTCCCCGGTTTCATAGACCCCCACAGCCACGGGGACTGGGGCTTTGCCTGGTACCCCAACTGCGAGAGCGCGGTGATGCAGGGCTGCACAACGGTGGTAGCGGGCCAGTGCGGAGGGAGCCCCGCGCCGCTGAACGAGTTCGTCAGGGCTCCCGGCGTCCTCGGCAACCAGGTCTACGAAAAGCATCCTTACCTGTACCACGGACCAACCTTGTTACCCCTGGACAAGGTAAACGAGATGATGAGGGAAAAGTACGGGTGGGCCCTAGATTACAGGACCATGGCAGAGTACTTTGAACTCATAGAGGGCCAGGGCATCGGCATAAACTACGTCCCACTGGTTGGCCATGGCACCATCAGGGTCCACGTCATGGGCGAGGACTACAAGAGGGAGGCCAAGCAGGAGGAGATCGAAATAATGATCGAGCTCACGAGCCAGGCAATGGACGCTGGATGCCACGGGCTTTCAGCGGGGCTTGACTACGATCCCGGCGTCTTCGCGTCAAAGGACGAGATAAACCAGTGCGTATCGGCGTTGAGCACGTACGACGGTATCTATGTCCCCCACTGGAGGCGTACCGGCCGAAGACGGGACGTGAAGATGGGATCATACAGCGCAGAGCCAATCCAGGGCATCCTGGAGGTCATCGAGACCGCTAGGGTCACAGGCGTGAGGATGAACATCGCCCACCTGGCCCCCGGTTGGCACACGGTCCCACCTATGACCCCTGATATAGGCAAGACCGTTGGGCTGGAGACACTGAGGCCCATCGATGATGCCATCGCGGAGGGGCTTGATATCAACTTTGACGTGATCCCATGGGAGTGCTGGGAGCCCCTGCCGTACCTATGCAGCCTCCACTTCACCCAGTGGCTCAGGCTCCTGGGCAGCCGCGAGAAGCTGGTGGAGTGGCTCAAGGTCAAGGAGTTCAGGCAGAAGGCATGGGACGAGATCGCGTCGGGCAAGCTGTTCCAGAGGCTGGTCATCAACCCCTGTGTCAACCCCCACTGGGCCGAGAACTTCAAGATCGTCACCCACAGCGACGAGAGGTTCGCAGGTGTAACCCTCGCTGTCGCCGCAAAGGTACTGGATAAGGACCCGTGGAACGCGCTCTGCGACCTGATAATCGCTGACCCGGACAGTATGGGTGCCCACACCGATTACCGGGGCATCGAGGAGCAGATGAAGGAGTTCTTCAGGCACCCGCGGGGCACTGCTGGTCTAGACGTGGGCATCATCGATGACAGGGACACCATGAAGGCGTACCCACCGTACGCGACCCCGTTGCCTGACACGTTCAGCGGCTACCCCAAGTTCTTCATGAGGTACGTCAGGGACAGCGATTTCCTCACAATGGAGGAGGCCGTGCGGAAGACATCGACGATACCCGCCAAGACGTACCGGCTCAAGGACAGGGGTACGCTGGTGAAGGGGGCGCACGCGGACATCGTGCTCATGGACCTTGACGCGCTGGGTCACACGGGCCACCCAGAGCTGACAGTCACCTACCCCAAGGGCATACCCTATGTGCTGGTCAACGGCGAGGTGGTTGTGGATAACGGCATTCACTCTGGTGCCCGACCCGGCTCCGTCCTCCGACGGGTCTAATCATATCGACAGGTACGCCATAACGGTGAATATGATGTCCCCGTAGAGCACCGAGATCAGGTAACCCGCGAACAGGACCACGATGTATGGCAGGGTCGCCGAGACCCATACTCTCCCGCGCTCCTTTTCCCTGAGAATCTTGAAATCCCTGTTCGCCTTCTCATCGTCCCAGAAGTCGGGTTTCAGGAAAAGCTTCCCCTTGTCTTCTAGTGGATACTCGAAAGGAGGACCCCTGATATCTCTCAGTTCCCTGAACCTGCCCGTGGAGATCATTCCAATTTTGATGAGTAGCGAAGCCCCAGGGTGCGCCTCAAAGAGCGAAACGCTTGAACTGAGGTACAGGTTCGATGCCATGGTGTAGAAGACAGGGAGCAATCCCGATAGGGCCGAGTTGGCTATCAGGGTGAACGAGAACAGCAGCGGCGGGTATCCGATGAACCCGAAGCTAGGCGTCCTGGGGTGGATTATTGACAATGCTATGAAGGCTAAGAGATCTGCCTCGCCGAAAAGCCTGAGGTACCACAGGACCCCTGAGAGTACCGCCATGAAGCCCACTGAGAGTAGGATATCAGCGAAGGACTGGGCTCCCATGGTTACCTCGTAGATGCCCAGGACCGCGCCACCCAGGGCTGGAAACAGCCAGACGTAATCATGCACTTCCCTGGTCCTCAGATCCCTGTATGAGGCGTACCCCAGCATTGCGATTGACAGGGCGGTCCGCACGTAGTCTACCACGAGCAGGATAGGGGCCATGCCCATTCCATGTCCCACGGGTTTTTAGCTTTTATAGAGCCGCCGTGGAGGAGTAGGTATGCTTTACCACGTAAGAAAGAGCGAAAACGAGTTCAAGGACCAGGTGTCCAAGGCAAAGGTGCTGAAATCCCAGAACTATATCACGCTGGCAATGGTTGACGACGGCGCGCCGTACCT
>CAYLJH010000109.1:0-6780 GCA_964383685.1 uncultured Candidatus Bathyarchaeia archaeon
CGCTGTTTATCTTCTCTGTGGCCAGTTTAATAAAGAGATTATTCATGGCCGTGGAGCCAGCCGGAATAAAATGAACAGCCGAGTAGCCCGTAATCAGGGCCGTACAGGCGGCAAAGAGGATCACCGGCGGCATCATTTTGTAAAGGCTGATCCCGGCCGACTTCAGGGCGATGATCTCATTATCATTGATGAGGCGGGTAAAGGCGATAATCACCGCCATGGAGCTGGCAGCGAAAACAGTCGATATCAAGGAGTACAAGGAACTCCTGCTGGGCTACGCCTCAAGCGTGAGAACAGGGGGGGACACCCTTCACTACCTGTTCAACCAGACAAAAAACATGTTCAGGAGCCTATCCATTCAAGTAAGGGCAAAGGGTGAGGCCGCAGCCATGCTCATGGAGGCATACACCATCATCGGGATACTGGGAGTTCTCGGTATCTTCCTGGTGTTCGTTGTGGGGATGAGCCTACCCACGGCAGGGGTCAGCATCAGCCCTGAAATGTTCTTCATGTTCAGCTTCGTGGTGATGCCCGGGATGTCATTCCTATTCCTATTCGCAGGGGACATGGTGCAGTTCAACTACCCGATCAGCAACTGGAAACCATACTATGTGTTCTTTGGTTTCCTCCCGTTCGGCGGGCTTTTAGCAACCCAGATAGTGCTCCCGTTCTTTAACGAGTCATTCATGATAGTCCCCGCCTTCATGAGCTTTATTATCTGGGTGAGGACCTCGCTTGGGTTCGCCGAGGGGACCGAGGCGGCTATCGGGGTTACATTTACACTCATATTCGTGGCGGTTCCAGGGTGGATCGCTGATTATTACACCGCGGGTAGGGATGCAAACCTACAGAACGGTATCACCCTTTTCCTCAGGGACCTGGTGGAGGTAAGGAAAAGCGGTATGAGCCCCGAGAAAAGCATCTCGGCTTTGTCCGGGAGGGACTACAAGGGGTTCGGCAGGTACCTGAAGGATATAAGCACAAAGATCAACTGGGGCTACCCGCTACGCCAGATATACAAAGAGTTCGCGGCCAGCGCCAACAACTGGCTCGCACTCGTCAACATCTACCTACTCCTGGATACTATCGAGGTGGGAGGGGGGACCGTGGACAGCATCGAGAGCCTCGCCGAGTTCAGCGAGTCATCACAACAGCTGGAGGAGGAGAAGAAGGCGGTTCTATTGCCATTAGTGATAGTCCCTTACATCGGGGCCGCACTCCTGACTGGCACGACGGTCATGTTCCTGGGCTTCTTCGGGGGCTCGAACTTGGGCGTAAGCATACAGCAGGTGATGCTTTACAGGGTACTGTTGACCCCGCTGGCGATTCACTGTTTCACGTTGGGGCTTGTCACCGGTAAAATTGTGTCAGGGAGGGTTTCAGCAGGTTTCAAGCACGCTGTTATACTCAGCCTCGTAGCACTTGGAGGAATATGGCTCGTCTCAAGCATGGAAATGGGAGGCGGTCTGATATAATGAAAAGAAAGGCGCTTTCACCGGTAATATCCACGCTGATCCTTTCAGCCGCTGTTATTGCAATAGGTGGAGGTATCTGGTCATACTCCGCTGGAGCTGCTTCATCGATTACAGAAAGCTATATCGACGACACTTTTGAGCTGATAAACGAGGTAACCGAGAGATTTGTTGTTGAACATGTCACCATCGACGCTGGGCTTGACACGCTAACAGTCTGGGCCTACAATTACGGTGAACAGAGGATCATCATTGATGTATATCTGAGGGACGGGGACACCATCATTGGGACATCACTAGGAACAGTGATCGATAAAGGGGATACCTCGGAAATCACAATTGAGATCACGCAGAGATCATCGGATGACCAGATTTCGATAAAATTACAGAGCAGGAGGCAAAACAATGCATACGAAACATACTATGTGCCGTAAGAAGAGGAAAGGGGTCTCAACGATCCTTGGTACCCTAATGTTCATTGGGATCATGTTCAGCGTATACGTGCCCATGACATTGGTCATGAAGCAGGCGGACAACATCTATGAGCAGAAGCTCCATGAGGCAAGGGTCTGGGACGTCGAGAAGGGAAACGAAGATGCCTTAGTATACGCATATGGAGAGGCCGACAGCACCGAGCTCTCAGTTTATATCACAAATAAGGGGACCAATGAGATCACCATCACAAGGGTCTGGTTGAACGATGACCCTACCGAGGTATCTGAGACAATAGCCCCGAAATCATCCACTGAGCTAGGCCCCTACGATGTGGCAGGGGCAGAATCGCCATTAAAAGTCAAGGTTACGACGGAAAACGGGAACGTTTTCGAGTGCAACCTGGGCTCGGTGATGTACTCGGTGGCGAATGGATGGTACACCCCATCATACGCGGTCAGCGTGATTATAATGAGCGATTGGGGGCAGTACGAGATCATCATAGAAGATTCGGGTGATAATGAGGTCGGATATTACAAGTCATCGGGCAACGAGCATGACGATGTATCAAAGACGTTCCTTGTGGCGGACAGCCCGGACTCATACGATGTTGAGATATTGAAAAAAGTCGGGGGAGGATGGGACCACCTCATTGGGCCAGAGTTTACGATTAACGTACCATCGGCGACGGGAAATCCCGTAGTCTACGTGGTGGTGGATGGAACATAATTACTAATAAAAAGACAATACTACTCGGAACGGCTCTAGCGTTACTACTGATACTAACCAACGGTATACAGACGGCTCACGCGGAAAGGATTACAATAGAGAAGCCATTCGAGCCAGTAATCATCGAGGAGGGAACAATTCCCCTGAACACAAGGTACAGGGCAGACCCGTTGGAGATTCTTTGCAAGCTTGAGGAGGGAAGGAAGTACCACATCTACCTCGTTGGGGATTGGATCAAGAATATGACAGAGATCGATCAAGACGACCCAATGACTGATTATGATATTGAAGTCTTTGACTCTCAGAACAATTTAATCTCCAGTCATACCGAGGCAGCTGGCCTTCCAGAGCAAGTGTCCAATGACAAGGACCACCAATACTTTGTACCTAAAATTACTGACACATATCGGTTTGTTATACACAACGACCCCGAGGACAGCGAAGGAGATGACCAAGCGGTATTCATGATTATCGAGCATCTTGAGATGAACAAGAGATACGAATTGTATCTAGAAGGGAGACCTTCCCCCACACTACCATATCCCGATGATTATGTTTGGGCATACGAGTTCTCGACCCCAAACGAGAATTTCCAACTCCATGTTGATGTCCCTGACCCTGAACCAGAGAAAGGGATAACCGGCCTTGACATGTACGAGGTCAGGGTATTCCCCATGGCAAACCCGTCGGCAAAGGTGGGATATTACATATCAGGAGTTGGAGTTCCCGAGGGTAAATTGCTTCAAGGAGAAGTGGAGGGTCAGTATGGTCTGTACAACACCTCGATCCCAGGAGAGTACTTCCCTGAATTGAGGGCTAGTGGCGAGTACGCAGGAGAGGACATGGATGTGACGTTTGGAAAGCCCCAGCACAACGAGACCGAGCTGGTCCTTGAGACAAGGGAGGTATTCTATTACATGGCCATGCTCGCCGAGTACTACCACGGGACAGTATCATTTTACATCAAAACAGATTACAGGCAGGTCAACGTGACCATCATCGAGTCGCCCGAGGTCGGGGTCACAGGAGATGAGCACCGTGTGCTTGCTGAAATTCAGGGTCCCGCGACGATAACCAGGGCATGGCTCAATTACACCACCGACGGCTGGAGGACTGAGGAAAAGATCCAGCTCAAAGAGGAATTCGGCTTGTACGAGGGATGGCTACCAAGGTTTGAGCTGCTCGACAACGTCCAGTACAGGATCTACGCCGAGGACGAGATAGACAACTCGGGGATGGGTGAGTCAGGGTTCCTGGTACTTGACCCAGCCAGCCTACGCATAAGAACAAGTCGAACGAAAGTAAATGGTGGAGAATCCATCGAGATCGAAGGAGAGGCTGTGGAATCCAGCGAGATCAACCTGAGAATCCGATCCAATGATTTCGAGGAGGACATAACCATCAAAGTTGATGACGATGAAGATTGGTCATACATGTTCACGCCCCAGAAGGAGGGCAACTACAATGCCAAGGTGTTCTTTGACGGCGACGACACCCACGATAAGGCCGAGAGCAGGGAGATCACGTTCTCCATGGAGAAACAGAGTCCATCCATCAACTATGTAATCAACCCTTGGCAGGTGAAGAAGACGAGGGAGTTTGAGGTCTCAGGCACCCTCTCTCCACAGATATCCGGAATACCTGTGAAGCTTGTATGCGTCACACCGACAACAAGCTATGAGTTGGAGACCATCACGCTGAGCGACGGCTCATTCAGCTTTTACGTCGTGCCCGATGAGACCGGGACATGGCAGGTGCTGCCCCAGATATCCGAGTCAAATTTCGTTGAGGGAACTCAGGGCAAAATAATGTCCTTTGATGTCATCGAGTTGACAATAAAGGAAAAGGTCACGGCTGCAGTACTTCCATTCACGGTCATGCCCATGGTCATAGTTCCCGTCGGCCTCGTGGTGGCGGGGTTAGGCTTGGGCGAGATGAAGACGGGTTTTGTCAGGGGGTTGATCGGCAAAGAGTCAGACAAGGACGACCCGGACGAGAAAGATGAGAATAAAAAAGCCGCCCCCAAGGGGGCGACCAGTTACCGCCGCCGAAGCAGCAGATAGGTGAGGAACTTTCCTCTCCTACTACTCGACTAGTTTTTTCATGAAATCGCTGTACTCGTCCCGCTTGATTGTGGGCACGAACCCGTCGATAACTTTCTTGGCGGCGGATGCATCATCTATGAGCAGGTCAACCACGGTAACCGCTAGCGCCTTTGCTGGCACGATGTACTGGCGGATGCTGTCGGTGATCTTGAAGTCCCTGCTGTGGCCTGGCCCCTCACATCCTCCCATCCCGATGCTGGTGGTGGGCATGATGCAGCTGTAGTCACCCATGTCCGTGCTGCCCGTGCTGTGCCCCCTGTACTTGAGCTCAGCGGCCCCGACGTAATCGGTGCAGGCCCCTATGAGCACTTTCTCAAGCTCCTCGTTTCTGGTGTAAGGCATGTACCCTGGGTGGTCAAATATCTCCACCTCGGCACCCACGGACATAGCGCCCGCCCTGAGGGCACGGTTAACCTTGACGTTGGCGTCCTTGATGGCCTCAACCGTCTTGCCCCTGACGTAGCTCTCCATGCGCACATCTGCTGGTACGTTGTTGACTATCTCGCCTCCTTTCGTGATGATCGGGTGGACCCTGATGGTGTCCTGGTCACGGAACGTCTCCCTGTTGGCGTGGATGCCCATGAGGCCCATCATGGCGGCGTTCAGTGCGTTGATTCCCTTGTGTGGGCTACCTCCGGCGTGTGCCTCCCTTCCGATGTAGCCGACGAGCTTGCCGATGAAGCCGTTGTTGCTGCCACCTACGCCGATGAGCTCCTGCTGGTCCATCGCGGTGTGACTTCCGAGGATGATATCTACATCTTTCATAGCCCCTACCCTGATGAACTCCTGTTTGCCGCCGAAGAACTCCAGCTTGCCCTCCTCCCTGAGGCGGTTCCTGTAATCGATCTCTATGTACTCCTCGGCCGGAACGGCCACCATGACCACCTCACCTGAGAGGTGCTCCTTGACGATATCAAGGCCGTATCCTGCCCCTAGCATGGCCGCCATCTGGCTGTGGTGACCGCAGGCGTGGACGTTTCCTGACGCCGTATGTGCCTCGGGGTGGACCGGGATATGGAGGGCATCGAGTTCACCGACAACCCCCACGGACGGCAGTGAGCCATCGCCCTTCAGGTAAGCCTTGCTCCCGGTGATTGCGATCTCCTTCTCGTACCTCCAGCCCATTTCCTCGTACTTTGCCTCGGTGAGCTCAGCCGTCTTGAACTCCTTGAACCCGAGCTCGGGGTACCTCCATATCGCGTTGGCGTACTCGATGATCTCGTCAGCCCTGCGGTCGATCTCGGCTAAGACTTTCTTCTTGATCGCTGCCTTGTCCATATCTATCACACTATGAACGGGTCAGCGCTGATTTAAGACGAATGTTGGGAACCGTTTCAGGACAGCAAAATGGAAAATATCAGGGGGGAGGGCTTGGTTGGCCCATTACGCCTGATCTGATCACTCGATCATTTTCTGCATGAACGCGGCGTACTCGTCCAGGGGTATAACGGGCTCAAACTGGTCCATGACCTCCCTTGCCTTGACCGCGCCACCGTAAAGCAGGTCGATGACGGTGATCGCCAGCGCCTTGGCCGGGAGCACGTACAGGTTCACCTTGTCCTCCACGGCGAAAGAGCTGTGGTGGTGGCTACCGCTGACGCCGCCCATTATCAGGTTAGTTGTGGGGTGGACGCAGCTGAAATCACCCATATCGGTGCTCCCGCAGCTGTGGCCGCCAAGAGGCACCTCGTCGGTGAGGGCCAGGCAGTTCTCCCTCAGCACCGCATCAAGGGCAGGGTCCCTGTGGTACGGCATGTACCCGGGCACATCTATGAGATCTACCTCGGCACCGACGGCCATGGCACCCGCTCTGAGTGCTTGGTTCACCTTTCTGTTTGCGTCCTTTATGGCAGGGACCGTTGCGCCCCTGACGAAGCTCTCCATGTGGACATCGGCGGGCACGTTGTTGACGATTGAACCCGCCTTGGTTAGGATGGGGTGGAACCTGATGTGGTCCTCGTCCCTGAAGGTCTCCCTGTTGGCGTGAGCCCCCATGATGCCCAGCAGAGCAGCGTTCAGCGCGTTGACGGCCTCGTCCGGGT
>CAYLJH010000110.1:0-6693 GCA_964383685.1 uncultured Candidatus Bathyarchaeia archaeon
GGACATCAGGTACCAGTTCCCTGACTGGGTGACGTACCAGGGCTCGGACGACTACGTCGCTTACCAGTGGACGGCCCCATCAACAAGGCTCAACACGGCAAACGCCACCCTCAGGAACCCCAACCCTGACAAGCCCCTGCCAATGTGGGCAAGGTTCGCGCTCAACGGGTACTCCGCGTGCATCGACCCCGGAATCGTGACCGCTGCCAAGACGCTGGGCGCAACCATAGTGGACCTGGTGACGGACCCGGTAGACCTAGCCGAGGCACAGGGCGAGTTCGTTGAAAGGACAGGGGGAGGTATCGGTGGTAGCAAGTGGGTCAAGCCACTTCTAGAGAAAGACTTCTATCCACCCATAGACCTGCCGTGGCCTGAGTACGTGACGACCCAGCGAGGGTTTGAGTGGTCACTGACAAAGCCTGGTCCGGAGAAGGAGTACAAGGTGCTCCACGAGGGCATGTAGCCCACTCTTTTATTAACAACTGTTAAAAATTGCTTCAATGACTATTCCTCGATTCAATATGGCTATTCCCCCAGACATAGAGATTGCTCAAAGTGCAAACATGAAGCACATCTCTGAGATCGCGGAGGGCCTCGGGCTCAACGGCGACGACATTGAACTTTATGGAAAATACAAGGCAAAGATACTGCCCCACGTCCTCAAGGAGAGGGAGGGCAGGCCTGATGGAAAGCTGATAGTAGTAACCGCTGTGACCCCCACCAAGTCGGGTGAGGGGAAGACAACCATGGCGGTAGGTCTGGCGCAGGCGCTGGGCCATATAGGGAAAAAGAACATCGTGGTACTGAGGCAGCCCAGCATGGGCCCCGTCTTCGGCATCAAGGGTGGCGCGGCTGGAGGTGGCTACGCCCAAGTTGTGCCAATGGACGATATCAACATCCACTTTACGGGTGACCTTCACGCAATCACGTCCGCCCATGACCTGCTGACCAGCCTGATGGAGAACTCCATCCAGAGGAAGAACAAGCTGGAGATCGATACCCAGCAGATCATGTGGAAGAGGGTCCTAGACATCGAGTCAAGGTTCCTCAGGAACATCGTGGTCGGGCTAGGCGACGCAAACGGCGGCGTGCCCTACCAGACGGGCTTTGAGATCACAACGGCCTCGGAGATCGCGGCCATCCACGCCATCAGCAAGGACCTCATGGACTGCAAGGAGAGGATGGGAAACATCACCCTGGCATACAACAGAAAGGGCGAGGCCGTCAGGGCCAAGGACGTGGGCGGCATAGGAGCCATGGCGATCCTCATGAAGGACGCCGTCAAGCCCAACCTGGTCCAGACACTTGAGAACACCCCTGCCATCATCCACGGCGGGCCGTTTGCCAACATCGCCCACGGCTGCCCAAGCCTGGCCGCCATCAAGACGGCGCTCAAACTCACCGACTATGTCGTTGTTGAGCCCGGCTTCGGGGCGGACCTTGGGATGGAAAAGTTCCTCAACATTGCGTCAAGGGCAGGCGACCTGAAGCCCAGCGTTGTCGTTATTGTGGCCACGATAAAGGCGCTGAAGCGCCACGGAGGCATTAAGTACAAGAACCTCAAGGAGGTCAACGCGGAGGCAGTCAAGGCAGGGCTACCCATCCTTGCCAACGAGGTTGACAATGTCAGGAAGTACGGGCTCAGACCTGTGGTCTGTATGAACCACTTCCTCACGGACGGCGACGACGAGATCAAGGTGGTAATGGATTGGGCCAAGGAGGCCGGCGTACCCGCCGCGTTCACCGACACGGTTCTCAAGGGAGGAATTGGCGGCGTAGAGCTGGCAAATATCGTCCTTGAGGAGGTCGTGAAGGAGAGCGATTTCCATTACCTGTACGACCTGGACTTGCCCATTGACGAGAAGATCAGGGCGATAGCGACAAAAATGTACAAGGTGGCTGATATCAAGCTGAATGCCAGCGCAAGGAAGGACATGAGGAAGATAGTGAAGCTGGGCTTCGACAAGCTGCCCATCTGCATGGCCAAGACGCCCCTGAGCCTGACCGACAACGACAGGCTGCTGGGGATGCCACCCGAGGGTTACGTTCTGCCCATCGTGAGGCTCAAGCCGAGCACTGGCGTAGGGTTCATCATCGCCTACTGTGGCGACATCAACACGATGCCTGCGCACCCGAGCAAGCCAGCTGCCAACTTTATGGATATTGATGAGAACGGAGTCATCAAGGGACTGAGTTAAAATGACAACTATACTAGACGGAAAAGCCACAACGGCTATCGTTATGGAAGAGATTACCGTAGAGGTCGAGAAGCTTGCAGGGAAGGGGATCGTCCCCGGACTGGCAGTCGTCCTCACCGGTGATGACAAGTACAGCGTCAGGTACGTGAAGCTCAAGACGAAGAGGGCCGCAAAGGTCGGCATGTACGCGGAGTTCCACCACCTGGAGGAGACCACTGACGAGGAGCTCAAGGCGCTCATCGAGAAGCTGAACGCGGACCCCAAGATCCACGGGATCATGGTACAGCTGCCCCTAGCGGAGGGGCTTGACGAGTTATCAGCCGTTGAGGCCATCGACCCCAAGAAGGACGTTGACGGACTGACACCTAGTACCCTCGGCAAGGTGCTCATGGGCGAGGAGTGCTACCTGCCCGCAGGGGTAGAGGCCATCATGGAGCTGTTCAAGAGGTACGATATCAGCCCGGAGGGGAAGCACTGGCTTGTGGCCGGCGGTTCCAACTTCATGAGCAAGCCAATGGCGGCCTATATCATGAACATAAAGTCAAGGGTCACACAGGCGGGAGCAAAGTGCCCACATATCCCGACCCTGGCCAAGACGGCGGATGTAATCTGCACCGAGATGTTCAAGAAGCACGCCATCACCGCCGAGATGGTGAAGGAGGGCGTCATCATCATAGACAACGGCAACAACTACGAGGGCAAGAAGGTCTTCGGCGACGTTGACCCGGCTGTCTACGAGAAGGCATCAGCGTACACCCCCGTTCCAGGCGGGACCGGGCCCATGCTGATAGCGATGCTCCTCAGGAACACAGTCAAGGCAGCGGCTAAAACCGCTTAAACCCTTTTTTCTTATTTCTGTTTAGGTTTAAATTCATGAACCCTGTAAGTTGGTTAGGTGAACTCTTTGACAAGGACCAACAGCCGGCGTGCCCGACGCATGATGAAGCAGATGGGCATGAACATGAACGAGCTCAGCGACATTAAACGAGTTATTCTTCAGGGCGACAACAAGGAGATAGTCATAGAAGGACCCCAGGTAACAAGCATCAACGTCCAGGGCACCAAGATGTACCAGGTAGCAGGTGGACGCGAGACCGAGAGGAAGGCAGGGACGGTACCGGCTGTCGAGGCAGCCCCCGTGGAGGAGGAGCCACTGGTGCTACCGGAGGAGGACATACTGCTGGTCGCGCAGCAGGCCAACGTCAGCATGGACAAGGCTAGGGCCGCGCTTGAAAACAGCGATGGGGACCTGGCGCAGGCCATAATCAAGCTCCAGACAAGGTGACCGTCGCCATTAAATAGAGCCGCCAGAGTATTGGAGGCAATTTATCCCATTATTGTAGGTTGAGTGATCTCGTGGAGTTAAGGGTCAGGAAATACGGCGGCACCGTGGTTGAGTACGGCGACCAGTCCATCATCCTTGACCCCACCAGGAACACACACACCTGCCCCACCTTTGTGAGCCACGCCCACTCAGACCACTCGGCGGCGTTCAAGCACCCGGACCGTGAAAAGTACGCCACCCAGGAGACCTATGACCTACTTGACATCTTGGGCTGGAAGAGGCTGGGAGGGTTGAAGCCGGTGAAGGTGGGCGACACGGTGAAGATCGATGACTTTGAGATCACCGTCCACAACGCGGGCCACGTCATCGGCAGCGTCGAGTTCGAGATCAACACACCGGGGGGCACCGTGCTGTACACAGGGGACATGTGCACCGAGGATACCTTCACCATGGAACCCGCCACCAAGGTTGACTGCGACATCCTGGTCATAGAGACAACTTTCGGGGCACCCATGTTCAATTTTCCCAAGAGGGCGGACGTGGCCGTGGAGATATACCAGTGGGCCGTCAACACGGTTATCCAGGGCAGGATACCCACGTTCAAGACGGACAGCATCGGCAACGCCCAGGAGGTCATCAGCATTCTGAACCAGTACACCAACCTCCCGGTGGTCACAAACAAGAGCGCCACCACGGTCACTGACGTGTACAGGAGCAGGGGTTACAACCTGGAGTCGGTTGACGCCGAGTCCGACGAGGGGAAGGAGCTGCTGGACTCTGGTAAATGCGCCATCATCACGCCCAAGGGGAGCAAGCCGTTCAAGCCAAACCAGGAGACAGCCCTGACATCGGGGTGGGCCACCATCATGGGGAGGAAGAGGATCGCGTTCCCGCTGAGCGACCACGCCGACTACAAGGGGCTCATGGGCTTCATAAGGGGTGTCAAGCCCAAGAGGGTCCTCACGTTCCACGGCGGCAACTTCACAAAGGACTTCCACAACCACATCAGGAAGACACTGGGGATCGCGGCTGCGCCACTGACGGCCAGGATTGAGACAATCTCAGGCCCCAAGATGAGCAACGAGGCCCGCATCAACGCGTGCAGCAGGCAGATAGTCAGGACGGTAAGGATTCCTGGCTTCATCTACCAGCCAGGGTGGCTCGTCAAGGAGATGTCAAGGCAGGGGTTCTCGCCAAGCGAGACCGAGGGCAGTATAGACTACCTAATTGAGCGTGGCGTGCTAAAAGGAACCCCGGAAGGGGTCAGGTTATCCTAGAATTTTACGATCTGGGCGTGGGGGATGTCCCCGAAATATATGACGGCCCTCTCGTGGACCATGTTGCACTCGATGGCTGCCTCGACTATGTCCTTGCCCACCAGGTTACAGATGGTCGCATGCCTCATGGCGGCTATAGCCTCATCGACCTCGCCGAGGGTCCCTTTGTAGAAGCCCTCGCTGACCTTGAACGGCACCCTGCCGCCCTCAAGGGTCTCGCCAAGAATGGCCTCGTCGCATACCGCGACTAGCCTGTCCCTGCCTCGGGTCATTGTCTTGACGTAGACCTTGCTCATTCTAGTTCTTCCCTATGCTGCTGCGTGCACCGCAGGCGTCACACTGGAGGAAGGACAGCCTCTTGTCCCTGACGACGTTGGTGTCGGGCCTGCCGCATACCGGGCAGATGACGTACTTTTTGGTGTAGATCTCGATGAGGTTCCTGATGCTGTCAGCGTTGAACCTTCCCTGGAAGACCACTTTGTCCCCGTCAAAGTTACCCCTGGTCGCGGTCTCCCTCAGCAGGAACTTTAGCAGGTGCTCGGGTGGCCTCTGCAGCCGCTCTGCGATCTCCTTAAAGTTCTGGATGACGCTTCGCCTGCCCTGCCTTCTTACTATGGCCCTGGGTATCTGGAACCTGTCCACCTCGGCTACAACGTCGGGGAGGTTCTTGTAGGCCCTGCTCAGCATTGCCTTGTAGTCTTTTTCCATTTTTATTCACCGTGAAATAGCGGTATCGTTGACCGCTTGTTACATCCATGATTGAGTTGCTCTTGAAAAAGGTTTAGGGTTGGGATCTTTTGAGGGTGAAATAGATCATCAACACCCCGATTGCCCCCACGAAGAGCCCCACCGATATCAGGATATTGGCGATGCTGTCGAAAAACGGCACGCTGGCGCCCACCTGTATGTTTGCGTGTATCCCCTCGGAGCCATCAGCGTTCATGATTACAATATTATATGTGCCCGCCTGTGGCTCCCAGATTAGCTCCTGTTCATCAGCGCTCGATGTGTGGGCCACCCAGTAGCTGTGTACCGTGGGCGGGGCAGATGGTGGGCCACCGGGGTGGAGGCTGAAGTCTGCCTCGGAGAATACGAGTTCATAGTTCTCCTCGTCAAAGTTCATGTCGATGACCCTCTGGTACTCCATGTAATGGATGTATGTGCGTAGGTCGGACTCCCTCGCCACGCCTATGAATATCTCGTTGTCTGGGTCGTTGCTCTCGGTGATGATCTTGAGCTTCAGGAGCCCTCCCCTTCTCTGTATCCACCTCCACGCCACGGGGTCCATATCCAGGTCTATGTCCTCAATCACGATGGCGTAACCCGGTAGGTCAACGGTGGCGGGGTCGCTGGTTATGTATCCGTCCTCGTCCACTACAAGACTCTGGATCGATCTCAGCGTGGTACCCCCCATCAGTAACCCGAATGATGTGATGAGCAGGATGACACTCAGGAGGAGCACCCCGATATGCACCACGCCCCATGACTCCTTTGGCTTGACGTAGATGCTCTGGGACATCCTCTCCCCGCATTTCCGGCAATAGATGGCCTGATCCCGGTTCTCTGTTCCGCAGCTCGGACAGCCCTTCATCTTGTTCTCAACAATTAGAACCCCGTTAACGGATTTATACCTGTCCAATCCTGGGTTTAAAGGAACAAAACAGGGAACATGAGACAATAATCGAAAACATACTCTCAACCAGTGAGGATTGTTGGTCATATGTCGTAAAAACAAGGAAGCTATAGGTAATTATTCAATCATTATCCCAGATATCGTTATTTTTTTTCATAAACAACACTTTTGTGTATTTACTTTCGATCCATGATCATCCTTTTTCCAGTAGTTGGTTATTTATACCATATATACAGTACTTATCTTCGGTGTAAATTTTCAATGGAAAATACCAATATGACCCTTGTTGCAGCGGTACTC
>CAYLJH010000111.1:0-341 GCA_964383685.1 uncultured Candidatus Bathyarchaeia archaeon
GATCATAACCGCCCTTCCGCCACCGACCTTGTAGTTCTCCTCAAGGCTCAGCGACACTAGCGCGATCCCCGCCAGCGCCCAGATGTTCATGAGGTTAGCCCCGATGAGCGCCCTGACCAGCTTGCTCGACATATCCCGGTACGACACAAAATATCCGATGATGCTCGCAGAGTCCACGATAGATGCATCCACCACCCGCATGACTTGATTCAGCAGCAACGGGACTGACGCAAAACCGTATAGCGCGAAATACCTCTTCATGGAGCCATCACCCCCCGAGAACTTTCCCAACAGGTGAAGGACAAGCCCAGTGATCACCCAGCCAACGAGAAGGCTTACAC
>CAYLJH010000111.1:351-6666 GCA_964383685.1 uncultured Candidatus Bathyarchaeia archaeon
CCCGCTGCGATGCCAGAAATCGTGCCCATGCTGCCCGCGATGGGGCCCGCGTCAACCCCTTGGAGCTGTGGGGCGAGCACGTCCAGAGGTATCTTAGCCATGTAAGTCATGGTGCTGTAAGTGGCCAGAGCCACCATGAGCAAAGCGATCACTATCGCCTTTGTTAGGTCGCCCTCGTCGACAGTCTTGAAAATCTCCCTGGGTTTGTACAACACTCCCAGGAACTGCCCAATAAAACCAGGTTTCTCACTCATGCCTCAACGCCTCCACGGGGCTCATATTAGACGCCCTGTACGCAGGGTACAGGCCCGACACCACGCTCGTCACTATGGCGAACGCCACCACCTGGGCCCCTAACGTCAGTGATGAATCGATGGGCAGGCTGATGAACCTGCCTATCACGAACGCCAGAAAGTAGCCGAAGGCCGCACCCAGCGTACCGCCGATAGCCCCAGTGAGCATTGCCTCTGATAGGAACATGAGCATGATGTCAAAGCTCTGTGCCCCCACCGCCTTCATGGTCCCTATCTCCTTGGTCCTCTCCATGACGCTCACAGTCATGGTGTTGATGATACCTATCCCGGCCACAACAAGGCTGATGCCGGCTATCCCGCCCAGCACTGACTGGATGGTGCCCAGTACAGCCCCCACCGACTCCTGCGCGGATGCAGCGGTCACCACGGACGCCCTGTTACCCAGTTTCTCCTCGATGCGCTCCGCAGCGGGGTCAACGACGTCTATGCTGTCTGCCTGTGCCAAGATGAAATCAAAGTCACCGCCCACCTCGTACAGGGTCTGAGCAGTGTGAAGGGGGATTGACAGCGAGTCGTCAAGGTTTGCCCCGACGTTTCCCCCCGTCTCCTCAAGAATGCCTATCACCCTCAGTGTCAGCGTCTTCTCCTCGCCGTTCACCCTTGCCAATATCTTGATCCTGTCACCCAGCTCAACGATGGGCTCGTCCAGGTCCTTGGGGTGGGCCACATTCGCGCCCACCACGACAACCGCTGAGTCGGATTGCTTAAAGTTCCTGCCGGATGCCAGCTGCGTGTTGGCGTTCAAATCCTTGTACTTGGGGGTGACCCCGTAGATGTCCGTCCTGAAGAAGCGGCCCTCGATGGTATACTCCGCAAAAACGTTTGATATTATGGGCGTGGCGTCCTTCACGTCCTGGAGGTTGGATATTATCTCCACATCCCTCCAGTTGAACTTGATTCCCCCCTGTCTAGGTGGCCCACCACCCACCTCCCCAGGAATGATCATGAGGTTTGTGGGGCCAAACATGTCAAGCTGCCCCGCGACATTAGACTGCAAACCTTGGGTCATGCTGATGAGACCCGTTATTGCGGCGCACCCGATGAGAATGCCTACAAGGTTAAGAGCGAAGCGAAACTTCCTCTCGCTCAGCCCGTCTATGGATAACAGGAAGATATCCAGGGGGTTCAAATCTAAGCCCCTATGGACCCAATCCTAGCAGACGCCTGATCCATGCCCAGATTCCGCCCTGCTCTGGCTCTGGGAGATCCTCGATGACTTCCCCGATCTCAATGTCCAGGCTCATCTCATCGATGTGCTCCTTGTTCAGGTGGTCCCTGTATTGGACGCTGAGCGTTAGCTCGTGGTTGCCCTCCGGCGCGTCATCACGTACCTTGTACTTGATGTCAAAGGGGATTGGGCTGTCAGGGTCAACCGCCCCGATATACTCCTCGCTGCCCGAGACCCTCTCGATGACACCGTCCTCGACTACGCCTATGGCGACGAACTGGACGCTCTCAGTCCCTATCAGAAGGAGGTCCGCCTCCAGCTCTGATGTCTCGCCAGCGGGCACCTTCTCCGTGGGAACATCAAGGAGGCTAAACTCGATGAGACCGTCAACCATTATGGTAAAGGTTTCTGTGAGGGAGCCGACAACGCCCTTTGTATCGGTGTAGGTAATGGTCGTGGTAATTGGATACTGCCCGGCGGATATGTCTCCTGCAGCAAGAAGCTGGTAGCTGATGGACACACTGTTATCTGCCTCAAGGTCACCCAGGCTTACGGTTGTCGGGCTGATTGGGGAGATAGAACTCATGGCCCCGAACGACAGACTACTTAGTAGGCTATACGAGTCAGACCCACTGCACTCTATGGTCAGATCGATAGTGAAGATGTCTCCTGGTTGGATGGATTCCTGTAAAACTTCCATGGAGTCAATGGTTATGATGGTGTTCCTAGCCGCTACGGCTGAATCAACTATCACAGGTAGCAAGAAATCCTGCTGGTAATTCCGTCCATCAAGATCCTGATAGGAAACTGTAGCGGAGATAGTATAAGTCCCAAGGGGGGTGCCTTCCGTAACTGAGACAACTGGCGCAATTGATAGCGATTCACCCGCGGGTAAATCATCAATGAGAGAGTTCACGTTCTCCGTTACAGCGATATTGCTACTGGAAGAGGATAGTAGGAACTGGATGTCTGATATTGTCTCGTTCCAGTTGCTGGCGAATCGATACTCGATGTCGTTCTCCATCCCGGCTTTCACCTTGATGCTCTCCTGCATGGGGGTGAAACTGATCTTAGGAACGTAACTCTCGTCAACGACAACTCCGACCATGACTATGATCGGCGGGGTTGTCTGGGCAGCCGATGTTGCCTTGTATGTGAAAGTTAAGGTCAACGCGTAGGCACCCAGAGGCACGGATTCATCCACGTAAATCTCTGGTTGGTATGACTTGCTTTTCTCTGCCGCAATATCTTTCAAAACCTTGTGCTGATCTGTGAGTATTGTTATTCCCGGGACTGAAGAAGTCAGGAAAGCCTGCACATCGAAAAGCTTGTACACGCCAGTGTTCTCAAAGTTCAGGTTTAATGTGTTATACTCCCCGCCTTTGAGGTAGATATCATCAAAACTTGCCTCCACAATGGGTAGATTGGCCGCGTTTACGACCATTGACTGTGTCGCCATCAACGTGGCGATGAGCAGGATTATTGATATTTTGTTTGTTCTTTTCATCTAGATCATATCCTTGAAAGTTTTCTCCCCCTCGATAATGCCGTCCTTGAAACTGACGAGACGGTCCGTGTTCTGAGCCACCATGGGGTCGTGGGTGATGAGGATGAAGGTCTTACCCTCCTCCTCGTTGAGCTGCCGCAGGAGGATCATTATCTCCTCCCCGGTCTTACTGTCCAAGTTGCCCGTCAGTTCGTCTGCGAGCAGAATATTTGGCTCATTAGCGAGGGACCTGGCTATGGCAACCCTCTGTTGCTCGCCCCCGCTGAGCTGGCTTGGCTTGTGGTCGGCCCTATCCGCTAGCCCGACTAGTTCGAGTAGGTTTAGCGCCCTTTTCTTCCTCTGCCCTCTTGATATGCCTTTTATGGCCATGGGGAGCTCTATGTTTTTCTGGGCATCCATCCTCGGGATGAGGTTGAAGAACTGGAAAATGAACCCGATCTCCGTGTTCCTCACATCGGCGATCTGATTATCATTGAGTAGTGACAGGTCCGTGCCATTTATGAAAACCTTTCCAGATGTCGGACGATCTAACGCCCCTATCATGTTCAGGAGTGTGCTCTTGCCCGAGCCGCTTGGCCCCATTATAGCCATGAACTCACCTGGCTCGACTTGGAGGTTTATTCCCTTCAGCACCTCAAGGGGCCTTCCCCCTGACATGTACGTCTTCGTCACATCAACTGTCTCGATAATATAATCCATCTAGTACTCCTCCAAAAGGGCGTCTATCGCCACAAGCCTCTTCTCGGCCATGTCTTTGATCTGCCTGAGGAAAGGTTCTCTAATATCCGGATCGATACTCTCCGTGAACGATCTAAGAACACTTTGGGAAAGGAACTGTTCCTTCTGGGCCAGCTTGTTCACAAGCTCTATGGCACCCTGTTTCCTTTCAGTGGAGAGCCAATTGAAAATCACAGATATGTACTTTACCGAAAAATCAACGGATTCCAGCACATGTGACTCCATCAACTCGAAAATAGCCTTTCCCTCCTCGGTGATATGGTAGAAATCGGTCCCATCTATGTCGATGGTATCCACGAACCCTTTCTTCTGAAGGCTCTTCAGAGCCGGGTATACGGTGCCCGTTTTCGGCGTCCAGGTGCCCTCAAACTCGTCTTTCAGCTGTTTGAGCATCTCGTAACCGTACTT
The DNA here is from genome assembly GCA_964383685.1 of uncultured Candidatus Bathyarchaeia archaeon. Taxonomy (GTDB): domain Archaea; phylum Thermoproteota; class Bathyarchaeia; order TCS64; family TCS64; genus RBG-16-57-9. Next base: position 4,487 of record CAYLJH010000111.1, read on the forward strand.
TGAGCCTTCCTCCAGTTGAGTCAGCAACAGAATCTGTAATGGGCTGACCGGCATCTTGATGGGGCTCTTGCTGTTGATACTCAATGACATAGTTGACATCTACCTAGTAGGTGGGATGTTTGATATGACACCGAGTTTTAAAGGTTTTTCAGATTCTGTTCGTAATTGGGAAAGAATTAAACACCGAAATGCACTCCCAGAATATGATCATGAGCGTTCTCATATTCACGGACAACCCCGCGACGGGTGAGACGGGACTCGTTCGGAGTGAGCTAAAGAGAAGAGGAATTCCTGTGGCCTACAAGGCCCCTTGGGATATCACGTTGCCCGATTTCAACCCGGACTACCAGCTCAGCTATGTACCGAGCAACATGCTCCATAGGGGAAGCACATTCGAGCTGATACACAGGATGCTTATCCTCAGGCAGCTTGAGGAATCCGGCATCGTGGTGAACCCTGTTGATTCTATGCTCAACTATAGCAAGGAGCATCTTTCACTCCAGTTGAACAAACTTGGCATGCCCCACCCCGAGACCATGGTAACTGAGAACGTTGAAGGGGCCATGCTGTTCGCCGAGAAGCTTCTGAACGACGGGAGGGAGGTGGTCTTGAAGCCCATTTGCCTCAGCAGGGGTACGGGCGTGACAAAGCTGAGCAGGATCAGGAGCAGGGAGGACCTTCTCCAGTACCTTGTCTGGTACACCCGCAACTTCAGCCAGGGGGTTTTCTACCTGCAGGAGTTCATCCCCAATAAGGGATATGATATCAGGTGCTTTGTTATCGACGGCGAGGTTGTCGGCAGGGAGATGAGGAGCAACCCTGATGATTTCAGGTACAATGTCGCTGCAGGGGCAACAGCGGAGCCCTTTAACGATGACATGTATGACGAGCTCTCCATCAAGGTGGCTGAATCGGTAGGGCTTAAGATCACTGGGCTGGACATCCTCCCCCGCGAGGACGGGAAACCTATTGTGATTGAGGCAAACTGTTATCCTGGGTACAAGGCGTTAATGGATACAACAGGTATCCAGATACATGAGCTAATAGTGGACTATTTTGCGAAGCAGCTCCGAATATAGATAATTTTAAGCCAAGGAAACCTTAACGAATCTATATCCGAAGATATATTCAAAACTAAAGGTAGGGGGGTGGGGTTCGAACACCAATTTACTAGTAACTGTACGATTGAATTTTCAATTTATAGCGATATGCGCATGCTGTGCGCGAAAAATTTTATAAACAACGTGTGCTCGAAATATTTTCTGGTGATAAAGGTATGAGTGACCCTAGCGAAATCACAATTGGAAATATAGATAAACGGTTTATACCGTATATCGAGATCAACGAAGAGCTGAAACGAATAGAATCGTACAAATGTCCCGTTCCTGGATGCGGTTTTCAAACAAAACAGGGCCCCGGAGCAGTCAGAATGCATACTCTTCTCTGTACGGCTAAATCCTTAGTGAAGGATGAATCTGGGGAATATATGTGGGCGCAAACTGGGATATCTAGCGATAATCCGGTAGGATTTGATCGTGAAGCACATATAGAATATTTCAAAGAGAACACTACTCTGACACTGAAAGATGTTAGGGAGCTTGCAAGGACGGATACGAGGCCATACAGCGAACGAGACATCTGATAAAGAACTAGATAATTCCACGAGTTTTACTTTTATTCTTCAAATATCTATCTTCGAATAGAATGAGGTCAGTTCTCAGCTACCTCCCACTGGATTGATTGAAGGGGGTACATGTTCCCAGTATTTTGTATATTCCAGCGCATGTGTACTATGCACCTTCTCTCCAACTATGCCCACAGTTGGTACAACTATAACACTCTTCCTCAAAATCATCTTCACTTCTACTCGCTAAAATCCGGACATATACCTCAGAGTTCCCACATTTACGACACTTACGTTTCACACGAGGGAGACCGGTTAATCGAAGAACCTGTTTTTTCACAACCACTATTTTTTCCACATTTTCCTTGTGGTTTGTAAAGACATTGAAACCCTCCATTTCTACTACTTGTCCACATTTACTGCACACTGCCTGCTTAGATGTGTAGTCTGTTATACAGAAGCCATTACATTTTGGACAAAACTGCATCAGTATATCCTCCACACAATCCTACACTTTTTCAGGACTTTTATTCCGGTTCTCCCCAGTCCTCTGTCC
>CAYLJH010000112.1:0-6624 GCA_964383685.1 uncultured Candidatus Bathyarchaeia archaeon
AAAAGGCGCAGGAGATGGTGGAGCAGTCCGGCCAGATGGGCGTCCCCGTCCTGGGTCTCTGCTATGGGCTGCAACTACTTGCGAGCATGCACGGGGGCAAGGTGGAGAAGGCGAGGGAGTACGGACTGACCCAGGCGTACATTGACAAAGCGTTCGGCATCCTTGAGGGAATGGAAGAGCGCCAGCAGGTCTGGATGAGCCACGGGGACACGGTCTTCGAGGCACCAGATGGCTGGACGCCGGTAGCCCACACTGACAGGGCACCTGTCGCGGCTATGGTCCACGAGGAGAAGCAGATATGGGGCCTCCAGTGGCACCCCGAGGTCAACCACACCGAGCACGGCATGGAGATGCTGAGGAACTTTGTTCTAAAGGTCTGCAAGGCGGAGCCCAACTGGCGGCCGCTTGACGCCATCGAGGAAGCGGTGAACAGTATCAAGAACATCGTGGGGGACGGGAAGGCAATCATCGCCCTGAGCGGGGGCGTGGACAGCAGCGTTGCGGCCGCGCTTGCGGCTAGGGCTCTTGGGGAGAGACTGATGGCTGTCCACGTCGACCAGGGATTGATGAGGATGGATGAGTCGGCGTACGTCGAGAACGCGTTCAAGGACAGGGGGCTACAGCTCGTGGTTGTCAAGGCGCAGAAGCGGTTCCTTGACAGGCTTGAAGGGGTGGTGGAACCGGAAACCAAGCGCAAGATCATCGGAGAGGAGTTCATCAGGGTCTTTGAGGAGAAGGCAAAGGAATTCGGGGCAGATTCCCTGATCCAGGGCGCGATCTATCCGGACAGGATTGAATCAGGGCTCACCAAGAACAGCGCCACCATCAAGACCCACCACAACGTCGGCGGCCTGCCTGAGGTTATGGACTTTAAACAGGTCATTGATCCGCTGGGGGACCTGTACAAGGACGAGGTCAGGGGACTGGGCGAGCGATTGGGGTTGCCCAAGGAGCTTGTTTGGAGGCAGCCGTTCCCAGGGCCGGGTCTGGCGGTACGTATTGTGGGGGCCGTTGACGAGGAGAAGCTGGAGATACTACGTCAGGCTGACGCCATCGTGGTCGAGGAGATCGAGAAGCACGAGTTCAGCGAAGGGCTGTGGCAGTACTTTGCAGTACTGACTGACACAAAGAGCACCGGGGTCAAGGGAGACGAGAGGGCTTACGGCTACACCGTCGCTGTCAGGATCGTTGAGAGCATCGACGCCATGACGGCAAACTTTAGCTTCGCGCCGTGGGAGATACTGGAGAAGATCAGCAACAGAATAGGCAACGAGATACCGCCTGTCACGAGGATAGTCTACGATATCACCCACAAGCCGCCCAGCACCATCGAGTGGGAGTAAACCAACCCTTCTTAAACCCACTATCTATCTACATTTGATGGAACTCGAAGATTTTCTAGTGATAGCCAAGAAGAGCACGAGCGGTTCGGAGGAGAACGAGCCGGTTCAGCTCGATGATGGCTCTAAGGAGTACCGCTTCGAGTCTGAGGACTATGTCTTCAGAGACAGATTCTTCGGTGGCAACCCATTCATCGGCCAAGAGGTGGTCTACTGGAAAGGTGACCCAATCTGGTCAATGAACTATTACGGCAAGGTCACATCGAGGACGCCCGAGGATGTTTACAAGTTCCTCACCAAGGTCCTGGGAGCCGTGGAGAAGAAGAAGCCATACAGGGGCCCCGAGAGGTTCAGCGAGGGGCTGATGGAGTATAGGTTCATGAGCAGGGGCAACGTCAACTCGTTCTGGGGCGAGGAAGAGACCGTCAACAACGGCATCAAGGTCCAGTGGCTCAGGTTCCACGGCGGCGAGATCGGGGAGCAACCAATAAACACGATTGGAGCATGAATGAGGATATGAGCTACTCGTACCCCGACGAAGGCCCACCGGCTGACCTGCTAATAGCGGCTGAGGCAAAGACCCTTGGCGAGACGTTCGCCCAGGTAGCCTACGCCATGTTCGAGATCATCACGCCCCTTGAGGGCATCGCCGAGAAGGAGGAGTTCACGCTGGAGGCCACGGGCACCGATCTTGAGAGCCTCCTGTTCAACATCATGGACGAGTTCCTGTACATCAACGACGTCGAGTTCCTTGTCCCAAAGAAGATTGACCTTGTAGTTGATATCGAGAACCTCACGGCAGTGGCAAAATGCATCGGGGAAAGGTTCAGCAGGGACACCCACGAGACGGGCATAGCGGTCAAGGCGGTCACCTACCACATGATGATCATAAAGGAGACCGATGACGGCTGGTACGTCAGAATGGTCTTCGATACCTAGTGCCATTAAAATTAGATAGAAAAATCGATAAAAGTGCTACTTGGGTATCTGCGCCCTTTTCATCATGATGATGCCCTTGCACTTGTCGGCATAGTTGCAGTACTCAAGACAGGAAGGGCCAGATTCCTTTTTCTTCGCCCACTTGGCACCGCAGTCAAGGCAATCCCCCGTGGTCTCGTCGCTCCAGACCTCAACCCTGCCCCCGCATGTCTCGCATACCTCATAGTCCACGCTGGGTCGTACGTATTCCTCGATTCCTGGACAGTAGTTCTCGCTTGGTCGTCTAATGAAACTCATTTTATCACCTTTTCTCGTTCATCGCTCTCAGTTGGCCTGAGATGGAGACATGCACATAGCGCCTTTTTCACGGCGGTATATGTTCCTTCCCTAAACCCGGCGGGGCTCGTGTTCTTGGTCTCCATCTTTTTCGCTTCTAAATATGTGGGCGTTTAGCCCAGGATCGCCTTCAGGTCCTCTTCCGGCGTAGTAACCGGCGCGATGTTGAAGTTCTCAACAAGCACGTTGAGGATGTTAGGCGTGATGAAGGCTGGGAGTGTAGGCCCCAGCCTGATGTTCTGTATGCCAAGGTGCAGCAGCGTCAGCAGTATTGCCACCGCCTTCTGCTCGTACCAGCTGATTATGAAGCTCAGTGGCAGCTCGTTGACCCCCACCTCGAAAGCGTTGGCCAGGGCCACCGCGATCTGGACGGCGCTGTAAGCGTCGTTGCACTGGCCGATGTCCAGCAGCCTTGGGATACCGCCGATATCGCCCAGCTCCATGTCGAAGAACCTGAACTTTCCGCAGGCCAGGGTCATGATGATCGTGTCATCTGGTGCCTTCTCCACGAACTCCGTGTAGTAGTTCCTACCGGGCTTGGCCCCGTCACATCCTCCAACTAGGAAGAAGTGCCTGATCTGCTTGTTCTTTACTGCCTCGATGACCGCGCCCGCAACGCCCATTACGGCGTTCCTGGCAAAGCCCACGGTAACGGACTTTCCCTCCTCTGTCTCCGAGAAGCCGCTCATCTCAAGGGCCTTGTCGATGGCTGGACTGAAGTCCTTGTCACCGATGTGTTCAACGCCGGGCCAACCGACCAGGCCAGTTGTGAACAGGTTGTCCATGTAGGTCTCCGTTGGCTTCTGGATGCAGTTGGTGGTCATGACGATGGCACCGGGGAACCGCGCGAACTCCTTCTGCTGGTTCTGCCATGCGGTACCGTAGTGGCCGTAAAAGTGCTCGTACTTCTTCAGCTCGGGGTACCCGTGGGTTGGAAGCATCTCGCCATGGGTGTAGACGTTGATTCCCTTTCCCTCGGTCTGCTTAAGGATAGTCTCCATGTCCTGCAGGTCGTGTCCCGAGACCAGGATGGCTTTCCCAGCCTTGGGTGCAAGTGGCACGCTTGTTGGAACCGGGTGACCGTACTTTCCGGTGTTACCGGCGTCCAGCAGCTCCATGGCCCTAAGGTTGACCTCCCCGCACTTGAGCACGAGGCCCACCATCTCGTCGGCCGTTTTAGCCGGGTCCAGTGTGGCCGCAAGCCCCTCTGCGATGAACTTGTAGACAGCCTCGTCCTCTTGTCCAAGGATGGCGGCGTGGTCGGCGTAGGCCGCTACGCCCTTGATACCGTAGACTAGCAGCTCCTGTAGGCTCCTGATGTCAGGGTTCAGATCGGGGTTCATCATGATGCCGACCCCTTCGCCCTGCTTGACCATTTCAGCGGTGGTGGCCGCCGGGATGATGCTCGTTGCATCCTCGTCGTACTCTACTGGGCCGCCCGCGAGGGCGATCTTCTTCTTGAGCTTTTCCCTGCGCTCCACGGCGTCGTTGATGAGTTCAACAAACCGATCAGAGTCAAAGTTGACGTTTGTGAGTGTGCTGAACACCGCCTCGGCCATGTGGCGGTTCAGGGATGGGTCGGATACCCCGTGTTTGCTGCCCTCGACGGCTATGTGCGCTACACCTTTCGTGATGTAGATCAGTAGGTCTTGTAAGGCGGCTATCTCCGGGCTCTTTCCGCATACCCCGTATTTGGTGCAGGCGCTGCCTGCTGTTTGCTCGCATTGATAACAGAACATTGTAATGTACCTCAAGATTCTCCCTGGTGCAGGTAGCATTTGGATCCGTTTCCGCAGAAGTTCCTGGCATGGGCCTCAACTGCTTTAATGATTGGATCCATTGTTGCGTTGTTCAACGAGTACACGTTGCTCTTCCCCTTCCGCTCCCGTGTGACAAAATGACATCGCACAAGGGGCCTCAGGTTGTGGCTCACCATTGATTGCTCCTCGCCAAGGGCTTCCACGAGCTCGGTTACGCTCATCGACCTCCCTTCGAGTAGCTCAATTATGGCAAGTCGCGTAGGGTTAGCCAGTGTGCTGAAAAACCCGTAGCAGAGTCGCGTTAGTCCACGTTTCACCTAAATCACCATGAAGTATTCTTCATATGAAGCGAACATCATTAGAATAAAAGCCTTTCGAGACCACCTGCAATTACAATAATTACACGTCGAAGGGACATGCACCAGTTACATCGCAGCTGTCATGGGCATGGGCCTCAACCAGGGCAAAAAGTGAAGGCACGGTTGCATGGTTCACAAAGACGTGTTTTTCCTTACCCCTCCTCTCGGAGGTGATGAAATTACATTTCTCCAGCAGCTTCAGGTTATGGCTCACCATGCTCTGCTCCAGATCCAGCAACGACGCCAGCCCACTGACATTAAGAGGGCCATCCTGAAGGCGCTCAAGTATGGCTATCCTAGTAGGGTTCGCCAAAGTAGAGAAGAACCCATAACAAACATCACCCAGTCCACGCTTCATCCAACCAACACTCACACGCTGTTCGATAGAAGAAAATAGAGCGTATCTTTCTAATAAGTTAAATACTACACTTAAAAGTAATAGTTGAAGAAAATTAGAAGTGTAGCTTGTTCAGGCTGCCGTCGATGACCTTCATCCCGTTCATGTACGGCTGAAGAACCTCAGGGACCCTGATTGTGCCATCCTCTTGCTGGTACTGCTCGATGACCGCGATCATGGTCCTGCTCGTGGCGATGGCGGTGTTGTTCAAGGTGTGGGCGAACCCCTCGGGCTTCGCGCCCTCCTTGAGCCTGTACTTTACGTTAAGACGCCTCGCCTGATAGTCGGTGCAGTTGCTGTTGGAGCCTGTCTCCCTGAACTCGCCGTCAGCCATCCAGCACTCGATATCGTACTTCTTCGCAGCGATGCTGCCCATGTCGCCTGTGCACACGTTGACCACCCTGTAGTGCAGCCCCAGCCCCTCGTACAGCAGCTCGCTGTTCCTCTGCAGCTCCTCGTGGAGCCCCCAGCTGTCCTCGGGGCGGCTGAAGATGAACTGCTCTATCTTGTGGAACTGGTGGACCCTGAATATGCCCTTGGTGTACCTGCCGTGCTGTCCGATCTCGCGCCTGAAACACGGGCTGATGCCGCATACCTTGATTGGCAGGTGCTCGTCCAGGACGGTCTCGTTCATCAGCATGGAGCCGACGCTGTGCTCGCTCGTGGCGATGAGGTAGAGGTCCTCGCCCTCGATCTTGTACATCACCGACTCAAAGTCAGCCAGGTCCGTGACGCCCTCGTAGGCGGCCCTCCTGATCATGAAAGGCGGCTGGATTAGCGCGTACCCCTTCTCCAACAGGAAGTCTATGGCGTACCTCTGTATGGCGTGGTCCAGCAGCGCGAACTCGTTCCTGAGGTAGTAGAAGCCAGCCCCCGCTGTCTTTGCGGCCCTCTCGAAATCGGCGATGCCCAGCGCCTCTGTGATCTCTGCGTGACTCTTCGGCTCAAAGCTGAACTCGGGTGCCTTGCCCCAGCGTCTGATCTCCACGTTATCGTGGTCATCCTTCCCGTAGGGGACCGAGTCGTGGAGCATGTTGGGCAGCCTCATCAGGCCGTCCCTGAGGCTCACCTCGTGGTCACTCATCTGAGACTCCAGCTCCTTGAGCTGCGATGGGATCTCGCCCGCCTCCTTTTTGAGGCCGGAGGCGTCCCCACCCTCCTTCATAACGCGACCTATCTGGGAGGCCACCTCGTTCCTCCTGCGTCGCAAATCATTGACCCTTGCCCTGAGCGCCCGCCATTCCTGGTCGGTCTTGATGACGTTGTCAAGAAGTTCAAGTTTCTCCGGGTCATGTCTTCTGGCTAGGTTTTCCCTTACTTGCGCGGGGTTTTCTCGGATGAGTTTTATGTCTAGCATTATAATCCACGCAACTGAAGAAATCGGGCTTCACGCATTTAGGAGTTGCGCGGTGAAACGGTCAGACGCTAGACGAGTCCCCGACAAGAATGCAATCAACAGCAGTTTGACCATTAATGATGGGTAATATTGCACC
>CAYLJH010000113.1:0-6615 GCA_964383685.1 uncultured Candidatus Bathyarchaeia archaeon
TTAAACCTTTTTATGCTCCTAGCCTGAGACAGGGCTAAGTGCAGATCATGTCCTGGAGAGGTAAGTATGTTGGATGGTATAGTCTCATGGCGTCAAAGTTCGGGAAGCTCCTGCCGGAGCTATCCGATCAGGAGATAATGGAGAGCGTTACCCCCGAGGACGTATTCATTGCCCCTACCTTTGATGAGGTCAAGCCCAGGAACCAGAGGAAAGCCCTCCCCCACATGTCTCTGATACTCAAGGACGAGTCCATCGAGACAAGGATCATCTACGCTGATCGCGAGTCCCTAGCTCTACTCAGGAACATCTTCAAGGACACCCACAGGGTCCAGCTTGAGTCCCTCTTCACGGACCTCAAGGCCCTCGACCCCAGCTACGAGACCCTCCTCAACAGCAAGACCAGGGACGAGAAGAAGCCAAGGCTGATCCGGAAGTACGTCTCGGCCCGCCTTGACCAGCAACTGATCGAGCGCATGATTGATGAATCGGAGAACCTGCGGAGGGGAGGCAGGCAGGTGCAGTACAACCGTAGCGCCTATGCCAGCCCGGAGAACCCGGAAGTTGTGCTGGTGCGCCAGATAACCCCCCTAGACCAGGGCGAGTTCCTCAGGGTGCTTGACAGGCTCCAGCCCATCTACAAGACCCTCACGAGGATAATGTCACAGCGTGAGCTCATCTCCAAAAGACTGAGCACCCCCAGGAGGAAGCGGAACCAGTACAGGGAGTTCATCGAGCTGTTGAACGAGGCCCACAGCGGGGACTATATCTCAGGCGAGAAGCGCAGGAAGCTCAATGACCGGTGGAGAAAAGACGTCGATGCCCGTGAAGACATCCTCGAAGAACTACGAGACCGTCTGAATAAGTAATTGAAAAGGAGTTTTCCGGGGGAAACGAAGCCGAGGCGTTCGTATGTGCCCGGGAAACCGGATTTATTATCCCGTCAACCTCTGGATAAACTTTCCCGTGTTTATAAAAAAGGATGGTAAATGGGCTAGCAGCCAACGGCGGCTGACGCGAAGCCCGTTAGCATCGAGAAGACGCCACCGTGGAGCATCCCATCTTTATCCCTGAGCACACCCACCGGCCTGCCCCAGCTCTTGATCTCCGGGGTGACGTAGCTCACATCGTGCCCCATCTCCACCATCCTCCTGTACGTCTCCTCCGGGAACCTAGCGTCAAGGGACACGGTGCCCGTCTCCCTAGTCACCCTAGGCGCGTCAACGGCATCCTGTATCCCTATCCCGTAGTCGATGACGTGGTGTATCGCCTGTGCCACCGAGACTTGTATGTTCCTGCCGCCGGGTGCGCCCAGCGCCATGTATCCCTCACCGTCTCTCAACACGATGGCTGGGCAAACGTTCTGTATCCGCCTCTTCCTGCCGTCGATGCTGTTCGCCGTCCCGGGCTGTGGGTTGAGGCCGTACATGGCGTTGTTCATCAGTATGCCCGTATTGGGGATCACCACTCCAGACCCGAACGAGTTGACGTTGGTCTGGTTAACCGCCACCATGTTGCCTTCCTTGTCCGCAACGGTCAGTGCCGTGGTTTCTTCAGATTCATATGGCCAGGGGTCGCCTGGCTCTACGGCCCCGGCCTTCCCTGGGTCGATCCTCTTCCGCAGCTCCTCGGCGTACGCCTTTGATGTCATCCCCCTCTGGGGCACATCAACCCAACCCGGGTCCCCCATGTACTTGAACCTGTCAGCGAATGAGAGGCCGATGGCCTCCGATACAAGGTGCAGCGCCTCCGGTGAGCCGTATGGCATCTCCGAGAAATCGTACCCCTCGATGATGTTCAGTATCTGCATCATGGTTGTTCCGCTGTGGGTGGGGTCGTAGACTACCTCATGGCCCCTGTAATTCCCTGGCTCGGGCTTGACGGTGATGGGCTCGTACGCCGCCATGTCCTCGCGGGTGATTAGCCCCCCGTTCGCAGTCATGTCCTTGACGATCTCTCCCGCTATCCAGCCCTTGTAAAAGACCTCGGGCCCGCCGATGGCTATGCTGGCGAGGCTCTTTGACAGCTGTGAGTTCTTGAGCACGTGTGGTGTCGCCATCCCCTTGTTGTAGGGGAGGTACGGGAACTTTCCTTCCCTGAGGTATATCTTCCTCCACTCCTCGTACTTCCAGAACGCCTCCATCTTCCCGAGGATATGGCTGGCAGTCCACCAGCCCACCACGAAGCCGTCCTTCGCCTTATCGATGGCGGGCTTGATCACCTCATCGAGTTTCATTGTACCATACTCGTCCAGTGCCAGGGAGAGCCCAGCCACCACACCGGGCACCACGCATGCCTTGTACCCGTTGACGTTCGCGTCGTCCTTGATCTTCCTCCAGCCCATCCACCCTGGCTCGCTGCCCTCGTCAACCTCGTACATGTCAGTGGAGCTGGCCGCCGGCGGCCTACCGACGTAGTCGATGACCACGTTCTCACCTGACTCAAGGTGGATTGTCATGACGCCCTCCCCACCTATCCCGTTCATGGCCGGCTCGACGACGCAGTCCATGAAGGCCGCTGCAACGGCTGCGTCAACCGCGTTCCCGCCCCTCTTCAGCGCCCTGATTCCAGCCTCGCTGATGAGGCGGTGCTTTGATGCGACCATCCCGTTAGGCGCTACGCAGTCGAAGCGGTCAGCGCCGACCCACCTGCGCCTTTGATGAATAAAACCCGAGTCCATGAATTACACTTAATTTACAGGTATAATAAACCGTCCACGATACCCTTGAATACTTGTTTCAGGATAATCACTCCATGTCAGAAGAGAAACTGTCCACGTTCCTTGAGGAAGGGGCCGACTGGGCAAAGGTCAAGACATCAGTACCCGGCGTGTTCGTCATAAAGATGCCCGGCACAAAGAGCCGATCACCCAGCCTATCAGTGGAGATCAACCCCGTTGACGCCGGCGGCAGCCCCACGAAGAGAAGGGGCCTCATAATCAGGTCCGTTGACGAGCTACTTGACTTCAAGGACATCCTCGGCAACGAGAAGGTGGAGACCCTGCTTGAGATGCTCGAAGACGTGAACCCCGACACGGGGAAATCGGGCAAGAGGAGCAAGGAAGTCATAGAGATCTAACCGTAAACCTCTTTTCCCCAATCCCCTCATTTAACGCGTGGATATTTTGCAGGAACTCAAAGACCTAGTACTCAGGCTCCTAGCGGTGGACGCCATAAGCGGTTTCGAGGAGCCCATGATGAGGGCCCTCGTTGACGAGCTGACGCCCTACTGTGACGAGGTGTACGACACGCCAAGGGGCAACATCATCGGGATCCAGAGGGGGACAGACCCTGACGCGCCCAGCATCGCCCTGGCAGCCCACACCGACCAGGTGGGCTTTATAGTGTTCAACATCGACGAGGCCGGCTTCATCAGGTTCAGGAAGATCGGCGGCTCGGTCACGAGGAGCATCCAGGCGCACCAGATGAAGCTCCACGGCACCAAAGGGGTTGTGTACGGTGTTGTGGGCATCAAGCCGGGCCACATCACAAAGCCATCGGAGTCAAACATCGTCCCGCCAATCGAGGAGATGTACATAGATATCGGGGCCGTGAGCAAGGAGGATGTTCTGGGGATGGGGGTCGAGATAGGGACGCCCATCACGTGGAACGTCCAGCCCCTTGAGCTGGCCAACAACTTCATCGCGGCATCAGGCCCGGACGACCGCGTCGGCGTGGCGACCCTCATTCAGGTGGCCAGGAACCTCAAAGACAAGCCCATCCCGTCCACGGTCTATTACATCGGCACCGTGGAGGAGGAGATCGGGCTAAGGGGCGCGGCGGTGGCAGTGTTTGACCTTGACGTGGACATGGCGGTGGCCATCGATACATGCCCAGCGGGTGTCCAGCCTGACTTTAACATCAGGGACCTCTACTACGAGGTGGGCAAGGGACCGGCGATTCACGTCGGGAACGCAGCGGGCATGAGGAGGATCGGGAGCCAGCTGCTCAGGAGGTGGCTCATCGGGGCCGCTGATGATCTGGGGGTCCAGTACCAGAGCGGCATGGTCCACGGGGGAAACGACGCCCACGCCATCCAGCAGTCAAAGTCCGGTATACCCGCATGCACGATAGCGGTGCCGAGGCGCTACAGCCACAGCCCGGTGGAGATGTTCAAACTGGAGGACCTGGACGGCCTCATCAAGGTGCTGACCGAGGCCATCACGGGCCTGGACTCCGGCTTCAAGCTGAACCGGATATAGGTCCACCTTCTACCTTTTTTCTATAATCAAAAGTTATTAACAAGTCACCAACTTTTACATCAATGAATATCAGGACCCGCTTTCAACTAGTTGTTTTCTTGATCCCACTAATTCTTGTCGGATCCATCGGGGCCATTAGCGCGATAATTATCATCCCGGAGTACTCCCGGGTGGAGTCCGTGGAAGTTTTGGATGAGATGAGCCACGTCGAGAACCTGTTGAACTATATGCTGGATTCACTCGACATGACGAACTGGGATTGGTCCTCATGGGACGACATGTATGGTTACATGGCTGACAGGGATCTGGGGGTCATCGATTCCAACTATGTCAACGGGACGTTCATCGACTCCGAGATCAACATCATGGTGATCGCGGACACGACGGGGGAGACAGTGTTCGGGAGGTACTATAATTTAGTAACAGAAGAGGAGGGACCCAGTTCCAAGTGGACTCGCTTCTCTCATAGCTGACAACTCCCTGGTGAATACAAGCGGCTTCCTGGTATTGGACGACCTGTTCCTGATGTACAGCAGCAGGCACATCCTCACCAGCTATGATGAGGGGCCGTCAAGGGGCTCACATTTAATGGCCAAAGTGCTGGACGACGAGTTTGCAACCCAGCTATCGTTTCTCTCACGGAACGATGTCCAGTTCATGGTGAGCGATGAGCCCCAGGAGGCCGGGCTCGTGGTAAGAACCAGGACAGATGACTACCTCACCGCCTCAAAGCTCATCGAGGATGTCACTGATACCCGGCTGCTGTCCCTTTTCCTCCGTTATGACCGGTCCGCGTTCAGCAAGGGCACAGAGAACCTTTGGGGATTGTTGGTCTATCTTGGGGTTTTTGGGGTAGTCTTTATTGGGGTAACCCATTACCTCACGGATAAACTGGTCTTGAGCCGCCTATCCGCGCTGAGCAACAACCTTGAGGAGATGGTGGAGAACACTAATTTCAGCATGAGGCTGCCCCCGGAGGGCACCGACGAGATCGGCCTAGTGTCAAGCAACGTGAACGAGCTCCTTGAGAGCATCGAGGGTGCCCACGAGAAGGAGATCGCTCAGCACGACCGCATCGAGGAGATCAGGAAAAACCACTACGGTGACCTCATCGACAGCGTCAAGAACATCTCAAACATGTTGAACTATGAGATCGTCAAGCCCCTCAACTCTTTGAGGAACGTGGCATTCGTGCTGAGAGAGGAGGAAAACGTCCACCTCGCCGATATCATAGAGTCAAGCCTCAAGAATGCCGATAGAAGCCTGCATGAGCTATCCAACCTGACATTCATGGGGGAGCTCAGGAGAACAGTGACGGACGTGAACGAGATCATCGGCGCCGATGTCCATCGCACACAGGTGCCAAACAACATAACCGTGACGACGGAAAGCTCCGAGGAGTTCATAGTTCAACAGCTTGACGCGTCCAAGATGACGAGGGTCTACGAGAACGTCCTCAAGAACGCCATTGAGGCCATGCCAGGCGGGGGAGCACTGTCCGTCAGCGTAAAGGGCAGTGAAGACGAGATAGCCGTGTTAATCGAGGACACGGGGCGGGGCATGAGCGAGGAGGAACTGGGTGAACTGTTCCAGCCGTTCTATACCAACAAGGAGAATGCCATAGGCTTCGGTCTCGTCTACGCAAAGCAGGTAGTTGAAGCCCACTCGGGGTCCATCACGATCTCAAGCGAGAAGGGTAAGGGAACATCTGTGACCGTCACGGTCCCACGTATCTCAACCCACGATTAGCCCTCAACTTTTTATCGCTAATCGGTACTCCAATGGGGATTATAATGAAGCTAGTGACTTTCAAGGTACATACCGAGGAACGGATCGGCGCCCTGCTGGGCGACAAGGTCGTTGACCTCAACTCAGCGTACGCGTTGATGCTCAAGGAGAATGGCGAGTTGTCTGCTAGGAGAAAGGCTGATGCCCTCCTGCCCCAGTGCATGATCGGCTTCCTGGAGGGAGGCGACGAGTCAATGGAGGCGGCCAAGAAGGCCCTTGCCTACGCAGAGGGTAACCCCGACGCCGTTGGCCTCGACGAGGAGGCGCTGGTCATGTGCCAGTGCACCGCCAAGCTGCAGGCCCCCGTCCCGAGGCCGGGTAAGGTCTACTGCACAGCCGTCAACTACTATGACCACGCCACCGAGAGGATGAAGGATCCGGTGGCGCGTGCCGCGGAGATCAAGAGGCTCAAGGGATTGAAGCTGGACGTCCCCGACGTGTTCCAGAAGCCGCCAAGCCTAGTGGTTGGCCCCCGTGACCCCCTCATCAAGGTCAAGGCCACCGAGAAAATGGACTACGAGGTGGAGCTCACCGTGGTCACCGGCAAGGAGGGCAAGTACATCCCGGCCGAGAAGGCGTACGAACACATTGCGCGGTACACGGTCATGACCGATGTCTCAGCCAGGGAT